>SKNJ01000250.1 GCA_007120575.1 Thioalkalivibrio sp. | reverse complement strand
TGAACCAGTGGCCAGTCCATTACAACTCACATCCGTCACATCGGCTGTTCCCGTCAAATCGCTGTTGCTGTTGTTGATGTTGAAGCTGACCTCCGCAGGGCAAGTACCGCTAGAAACTGCGGTGTAATAGCCTGCAGCTAAATTTTCAAAAATGGTTCCAGAAGCCTGGGTATTCCCGTCTAATGTAATGTCGCTTCCATCACTGCTGGTAAGCACCACGGATCCGACACTGGCATTGCATTCGGTGTCCGTCAAATCAGATATTGTGATGGATTGTGCAGCTGGATCGGTCAGGGTTGTCGAAGCACTTGTCACCTGACAGCCATTGGCGTCGGTAATGGTCACTTCGTAAGTTCCCGCTCCCAGTGTATTGGGGTTTTGTACATTGTCGCCGCTGGACCACGCATATGCGTAGGGCTCTGTACCACCGGTTACTGTTATATTGATTGATCCATCCTCTGCTTCAGCGCAGATTGGATCGGAAAAAGTATCTACCGTAACTTCAAGTTCGTCCGGCTGGGTAATTTCTGCGGTGGTCGTAGCCGTACATCCATTGGAATCGGTCACCTCTATAGTATAGGTACCCTCATCCATGTCAGTTACGACGTTGTCGGTCACCGTGGTTCCGGTCGGGCCGGCAGTTACCGTGTAAGTATAACCGGGTGCTCCACCGGAGGAAATCAAGGTTACTGTTCCATCGCTTTCGCCAAAACAGCTCACATTTTCCTGTGAAGAAACATTGACCACCAGGTCCGATACGGTAACTAGAAAGTCGGCCTCTGCCGTACATCCATTTCCGTCGGTAACGGTCACTGTATAAGTGGTGTTTTCCGCCGGATTAACGGTTATATCGGCAGTCGTTTCACCGGTGCTCCACTCAAAAGTATAGGGTGTTACTCCGTTCATGCCGGAGGCAGTCAATTCAGCATTACAGCCCACGCCCGCTACGGGATCGCCGGTAATTTCTGCTGTAAAGTCGCCGCAGGAGTACAATACCACATCGTTTCCGGAAGTACCGCCATAGTTAATGGCGAAAGTCTCTCCGTCCACAGTGATGGAGGATCCCTGAGCAAACTCACCCATTGGAGGTGAACTGCCCTCTATAATAATGATCTCATCGCCCAAGGTAGGGGTATAACCGAGATCGAGCACCAAATTGGCGCCGCCCAGTTCTACCGCGCCACTGATCTGCAATTGATCGTGCTCGGTACAAGCGGTGGTTCCGTCTATTTCAAACAAAATGTCGTCCAGTGAGGTAAGCGTCAGTGATGTTGCACTTACACAGCCGGGACTGCTACCCATCGCCAGGACGATGACCTCTGGATTGGCATCGATGGCCTGAGTGAAATCGCCCGTCATTAAAAATACAGTATTGCCGGGTTGTATATATTCGATGGCTGCCTCTATGGACATTTCATAGGTATTGCTCGTCTCGGGTGATGTCACTTCGGCATTTACAAAATGTGTGCCCGTGGCCAGCTCGCGAATAAAGAGTCCGGAATTGCTGTTTTCTAAATCGGGATCCATTAATCTGGCTACCCAATTCAATGCATTGGCCTGACTAGATAGGTACACTTTGGACACATTGTGCAATCCAATCATATAGGTGGCCTCAGTAGGTATTTCTATATTGTTGGTCACCACATTCAATTGTGAGGTGAAGTCGGAGTTGACAAACATCAATATATCCTCAGCAACATCGAAGTCGCCCTCAAAACTGATGTCTTCCACGCCAACCGTACCGGAAGGACAAGGGCCGTCTCCGGCAACCACTCCGATACTGGAGGGGTAAATGTTGTCCGATCCGTTTCCGGAAGAGGTGTAGTTTTCGATCACCACTTGCTTGGCATCGGACAAATACAGTCCGTACAGGCCATTATTCGTAGCGGTGATGTCTCTGAGCAGCACATTGGTAGCGCCGTTGACAAGTATACCGGCCTCTCCGTTTTCAGATACCGTGAGGTTGTCAAAAGTAAGGTTGTCCAGTCCGCATTCTGAAAGGGTGATGGCGGAATTGGACGCTCCGGTCAGCGTCATATTTTGTATGGTGACATTGTCACTTTCAATCAGCAATCCAAAATCGCCGCCGTCGATGTCCAGGGTGTATCCCTCACCATCTATAGTGACTCCTTTATCCACCACTATATCCGACTGGGTGATGTCACCGCGGATAATGAGGAGGTTGTGGCCGTTCAATGTGGCTGGATCGTTTATGGCATCCTGAAGTGAACAGTAATAGGTGTCGGTTGTCGTGTTGTGTACCGTCCCTTCAACGCAGCCGTTGCAAATTCCTGTCGGACTGAATCCGGGATCGGCAGTACCGTCGTCTCCACCGTCGGTGATGAAAAGTTCAAATACTACATCACCGCTCATATAGGACTCTACCGTAGGGCCATCGTCTGTACCCCACCAGTTGCAAGACGCTTCTATGGTCCCACCACCTCCACCTCCTGTGGTCGTGGATGCTCCACCGGCGGAAGCATTGCCACTTAAGTCAATGCTGTTGTTCGTAGCAAATAAGGTACCGCCGTTGTTGGTCACAAAGGCGTGTACACTTCCCGCACTGGTAGCAGGCAAAACAATAGTGGTATTTTGCACATCCACAAATGCTTCCCCCTCAGCACCCATTGTTGTGGGTGAAGAAGAGAAAATGGCGTAGCCCGTGCCCTCAGAACCATTGCCATCAAAAAGGGAATTGGTCACAGCCACTTCAACACTGCCCGCTGCATGCAGGCCTCGTGGATTGTTGTTTCTGATGGTACTTTCGTGTACGGTAATGTTCTGAAGGCTAACAGCTGTCTGGCTGCTGAAATCTGAAAATGAAAGCCCGGCACTGTTGGTCGAGATATTTTCCACATCTTCTATAAGGACTCCCTCAATTTCCAGGTCGATTACATCGCCAGACCCAGAACCACCACCAGTAAATACATATATACCCGC
>SKNJ01000194.1 GCA_007120575.1 Thioalkalivibrio sp. | reverse complement strand
TGCTCAACTGGGCCGGCAGCGAAACCAACCCCATGTTCGCCATGCCCTGGTACTGGCACCTGACCCTGGGTGGCTTCGCCTTCGGCCTGGTCTACATGGCCACCGACCCGGTCTCTGCGTCTATGACCAACGCCGGCAAATGGGTGTTCGGCATCCTGATCGGCGTGATGGTGGTATTGATTAGGGTGGTCAATCCGGCTTTCCCTGAAGGGGTCATGTTGGCTATTCTGTTCGGCAACCTGTGCGCGCCCCTGATCGATTATCTGGTCATCAAAGCCAATATTGCGCGCCGCAAACGTCGCTTGCTGGAGGTGCCGGGTGAAGGATAAAAACAGCATTGGCAATGTCCTTCGGGTCGCCGTGGGTGTCTGCCTGGTCTGCGCGGTGATCGTGTCGACCGCGGCGGTGACCCTGCGCCCGCTGCAGGAAGAAAATCGCGCCGCCTTCCGCCAGCTCAATGTCTTGCGCGCGGCCGGACTCTACGAGCCCGGCATGAACGTTAGTGCCGCCTTCGAGCGCATCGAACGACGCATCATTGACTTTGATACGGGCAGCTATGTCGATCCACCCGGTGGCTTCGATCCGGTCCGTGCAGTGCGTGATCCGGCTCAGAGTCGGGCGCTGAGCGGTGATCCGGCCGGCATCGGCCGCCGCACCCACTACGGCGAAGTGTTTCTGGCCTATGACGATGGCGGTCAACTGGAGCGCATCATTCTGCCGGTGCATGCTTATGGCCTGTGGTCCACCATGTATGCCTTTCTGGCCCTGGAGCCGGATTTGCGGACCGTGGCCGGGATCAGTTTTTTTGAACACGGCGAGACGCCGGGTCTGGGCGGAGAGATCGACAACCCGCGCTGGCAGGAAAACTGGGTGGGTCGGCGAGTTCGCGACCAGGCCGGCAACGCGGTGTTCCGCGTGGATCGCGGACGGACGCCCGAAGGCGTGGCTGACGCTGACTACCGCGTCGATGGTTTGACCGGCGCAACGATCACCTCCAAGGGGGTGGAAAACATGGTGCGCTTCTGGCTGGGGGAGGAAGGCTACGGCACTTATCTGACCCGACTGGAAAGCCGAATTCGAGCTGGAGAGGTGATGTAAATGGCACAGTTGAAAACACGCGAAGTCTTGTTTGCTCCGATTTTTGCCAACAACCCGATTGCCCTGCAGATCCTCGGAATCTGTTCGGCCCTGGCCATCACCACCAAACTGTCAACCACCGTGACCATGTGCCTGGCGGTGATCTTCGTGCTGACCCTGTCGAATTTCTTTGTCTCGGTCATCCGCAACATGATCCCGTCGAACATCCGCATCATCGTGCAGATGACCATCATCACCGCGCTGGTGATCGTGGTCGATCAGTTCCTGCAGGCTTATGCTTTTCAGCTCAGTCGCGAGCTGTCGGTGTTTGTCGGGTTGATCATCACCAACTGCATCGTGCTCGGACGAGCCGAGGCCTTTGCCATGCAGAACCCACCGTGGATTTCGGCAGTTGACGGGTTCGGCAATGCACTGGGCTATTCCGTGGTGCTGCTGGCTGTCGGTTTTTCGCGCGAACTGTTCGGCTCCGGCAGTGTGTTCGGTATGCAGTTGATGGCGCTGGCCAGCGAGGGCGGCTGGTACATCCCCAATGGCCTGATGCTGCTGCCGCCCAGTGCCTTCTTCCTGATCGGCGGCTTTATCTGGATTCTGCGTAGCGTGCGCGTTGAGCAGGTCGAAACAGAGCCCTATGAAATCGGGCCCAACACCCGGACCAGTCCGGCGTTTTAAGGGGCGGGCGGATCATGTTCGAGCATTACCTCAGCCTGTTCATCCGCGCCGTGTTCGTTGAGAACATGGCGCTGGCCTTTTTTCTCGGTATGTGCACGTTTCTGGCCATCTCCAAGAAAGTGGAAACCGCGCTGGGTTTGGGCATTGCCGTGATCGTGGTGCTGACCCTGACCGTTCCGGTCAACAATTTCATTCTGCACAATTTCCTTGACGAGGGCGCGCTGGCATGGACCGGCATCGCCGCGCTGGAGCAGGTCGACCTGCGTTTTCTGGGCCTGATGTGCTATATCGGCCTGATCGCGGCCATCGTGCAGATCCTGGAAATGGTGCTGGATCGCTACGTGCCGGCGCTGTATAACGCGCTGGGCATCTTCCTGCCGCTGATCACGGTCAACTGCGCGATCCTGGGCGCCAGCCTGTTCATGGTCGAGCGCAACTACCAATTCGGCGAGTCGGTAGTGTTCGGCTTCGGCGCCGGCTTCGGCTGGGCACTGGCCATCGTGCTGCTGGCCGCGATTCGTGAAAAACTCAAGTACAGCGACGTGCCGGAAGGCTTAAGGGGTCTGGGGATCGTGTTTGTCATTACCGGGCTGATGTCGCTGGGCTTCATGTCGTTTGCGGGGGTGCAGCTGTGATCTGGACCGAAATCATCGCCGGCGTGGTGATGTTCACCGGAGCGGTGCTGGTCATGGTGGCCATGATCCTGGTCGCCCGGGCCAAGCTGGTCAGCACCGGCGAGGTCAACATCGAAATCAACGGCGATCCGGACAAGACGGTCAGCACCAGCGCCGGCGGCAAGCTGTTGGGCACCCTGGCCGAGCAGGGCATCTTCCTGTCGTCCGCCTGCGGCGGAGGGGGTACTTGTGGCCAGTGCGTGTGCAAGGTCATCGATGGGGGCGGGGATGCGTTACCGACCGAGCGCGAGAAACTGAGTCGCGGCGAGATCCGCGAGGGCCTGCGCCTGTCCTGCCAGGTCGCGGTCAAACGCGACATGAAAATCGAGGTGCCCGAGGAATTCTTCGGTGTGAAGAAGATCGAGTGCGAGGTCATCTCCAACGACAATGTGGCGACCTTCATCAAGGAACTGGTCCTCAGGTTGCCCGAGGACCTGGACATTCATTTCCGCGCCGGCGGCTTCATGCAGTTCGCCATCCCCGCCTTCGAAGCGCATTTCT
>SKNJ01000291.1 GCA_007120575.1 Thioalkalivibrio sp. | reverse complement strand
TCCAGCGGCCGGATCTCGGTGGTGATCTCCCCCAGGCCCGCCGCGTCCAGTGCTGTCTGGAAACGCGCGCGGCTGGCCTCGACCACCTCCTGTTGCGAGGGATCGGCCGTGTAGATTGCCGAGCGGTACTGGGTGCCGACATCGTTGCCCTGGCGCATCCCCTGGGTGGGGTCATGGCCTTCCCAGAAGGTTCGCAGCAGGGCGTCCAGGGAGACCCGCTCGGGATCGAACACCACTCGCACCAGCTCGGTGTGTCCGGTCTGCCCGCTGCAGACCTCCTGGTAGGTCGGGTTCGGGGTGTACCCGCCGCCGTAGCCCACGCTGGTGGAATACACGCCGTCCAGTTGCCAGAACAGGCGTTCCGCCCCCCAGAAGCAGCCCATGCCGAAATGGATCAGCGCCGTCCCGGCGGGATAGGGTGGCACCAGCGACGTACCCAGCACGCGGTGGCGCTCCGGCACTTCGAGGGGCTGCGAGCGCCCCGGCAGGGCTGCTTCCGGGCTGGGCATGCGGGGTTCGTGCAAGGCAAACATGGCGGTGTCCTCAGTCGCGGGCGGGCGCAAGCCGTAGCAGCTCGCCCGGGTTATGGTCGGTCAGGATATAGATGGCCCCATCGTGCACGCGAACGTCTCGCACCCGGCGCTCGAGATCGGGCAGGACCTCGGCCTCGCCCACCAGCTCGCGCCCGTCGAAGGTCAGGCGCCGCAGCGTCTGCCCCACCAGCCCGCCGACCAGCAGATCGCCGTCCCAGGCGGAGAATGCCGGATCGCGCAGGATCGCCATGCCCGAGGGCGCGATCGCCGGCGTCCAGTGGTGCAGCGGCGACTCCATCCCCTCCTTTTCGGTGATGCCCTCGCCCACCGGACCACCGGAGTACTCGCGGCCGTGGCTGATCACCGGCCAGCCGTAGTTCAGCCCGGGCTCGATGATGTTGACCTCGTCACCCCCACGGGGGCCGTGCTCGTTCTGCCAGAACACCCCGGTCTCGGGGTCGATCACCATGCCCTGCGGGTTGCGCACGCCCCAGGCCCAGATCTCGGGGCGGGCATCGGGGTCGTCCATCAGCGGGTTGTCGTCCGGCACCGCCCCGTCGTCGTGCAACCGGATGATGGTCCCGATATGGGTCGAGGTATCCTGGGCATGATCGCGACGCCCCCGATCGCCGACGCTGATATACACCAGGCCGTCGCCATCGAACACGATCCGGCTGCCGAAGTGGCGCCCGCCCCGCACACCCGGCTCGGCGGTAAACAGCGTCTCCACGTCCTGCAGCTTGCCGTCCTGGAACCGCCCGCGCGCCAGGCGCGTGGTCAGCCCGGCATCCACGCTGGCCGAATAGGTGAAGTACAGCCAGCGGTTTTCGGCGAAATCCGGGTGCGGCGCGAGATCCAGCAATCCGCCCTGGTTGCGCGCCTGCAGGTCGTCCGGCAATCCGGGTACGAGTTCACCCCGGCCGTCGAAGGATTCGGTGTCCGCGAACCAGCGCAGGGCTCCCGGGCGCTCGCTGATCAGCACCCCGCCCTCCGGCAGGAAGGCCATCGCCCAGGGATGACTCAACCCGTCGTGCAGGACGCGGACCCGCAGGTCCTGCTGCCCGGCCTCGAGGCCCTCGGCCGACACCCCCGAGGAACCCGTGCAGGCCACCAGAAGCCCGGCGAGGGCGGGCACCAGGACGAGCCGTTCGGTTATCGCCTTGCGATACTTCATGGATCGCCTCCTTCATACCAGCGGGCGCCGTGCCGGAGGACGTACCGGACCACATGCCATCACGCCGCGAAAATGCCTACCCTGTTGGTGCTTCCAGCCGGGCTACGGGTTCCCCGGCTGACAGGCCGGACACCAGTAGGTGGCGCGAAGGTGCTCGCCCAGCCGGGCATATTCGACGGGCGTCCCGCAATGGTGACAGGGCTCGCCCCGGCGGCCATAGACATTCAGGAATGCCCCCTCCTCCGCGCGCTCGCGGGTGATGCGCGGACCCCGCTTCAGATTGCGCCGCAGCAGGCGCTCGGCGTCACGGTACAACCCGGTCAGCATCGCCTCCGGCACCTGCCCCAGGGGCCGCAGTGGATGGCAGCCCTGCAGGAACAGCACCTCCGACTTGTAGATGTTGCCGATCCCGGCCGCCAAGGACTGGTCCAGCAGCACGTCCAGGATCGGTCGCGCCGGATCGGCACGGGCCCGCACCCGGGCAAGAACGGCGTCCAGGTCGATCGCAGCGTCCAGCAGGTCGGGACCAACGCGGCCATCCAGCCGGGGTACATCGGGTGTCCCGGCGGTGCGCGGGCGCCACTGCAACTCGCGCGGGTGAAAGCAGACCAGGACGCGCTCCGGCAGGCTCAGCACCCCCCATGCTTCTGCGGCCGGCTTGTGCCAGACCGCCCCCGGCGCGTACTGATGCCAGGTCCCGTACATGCCGAGATGGGTGCGCAACTGCCAGAGCCGTCCGTCAGCCGCCTCCAGGTCCAGCAGCAGGTGCTTGCCCCTTGCCTGCACGGCACCGGCGGTCATCGCGCCGTGTTCGCGCAACGCGCCACCCCGACGCGCACGGGTGGCCACCCGGCTCAACACTGCCCCCTCCAGCACCGGGCGCAACGCGGCCGCCAGTTTGTGGATCGTATCGCCCTCGGGCATGACCGACGGAGTTAGGGAAACACTGAATAATGCACACGCTCGCGCTCGAGTCGCTTTTGGGTGCGAACAAGGCGCGGTGACCGCCGTGCAGTCATTCTGCACAAGGGAGCCGCAACGCCGTGCGCGCGCCCGTTTTCGTCAACAACGGGCGGCCGAGCCCCTGCCTTCAATCGTTTGTGGGGTTGGCGCCCCAGGTTCCCCGATCCTGCGTTGCGCCCCGAATCCATCAAAAACGGGCGGGTAGAACCGCTACCCGCAGCACGGCGCGCCTTGTCTCGGAAAACCTGGGGTGCCAACGCGAGTGTGTGCATTA
>SKNJ01000131.1 GCA_007120575.1 Thioalkalivibrio sp. | reverse complement strand
TCTGGCACTTCCCGGACCGGATCCTCGGCGATGACGAGTGGCATGCGCTGCACAAGGCGCTCGACTCGGGGTTTCGCGGCATCCTGACCAGCTTCGGCCAGCAGGACTACAGCATCCCGCTGACCGCCCTGTATCACGCCATCCTGCGCGCCGGCGGCGATCTGACGGAATGGACTATGCGTGGCCCGCTGCTCGCCGCCGGGATCGCCATGTTGCTGGTGATCCCGTGGCTGCTGCGCCCGCTAATGCAGCCCGGCGAGCGCCTGCTTCTGGGCGGACTGCTGGCAATCTCCCCCCTGCTGATCCACTTCAGCCGCCAGGCCCGTCCCTACACCCTGGCGGTCCTGCTCACCTGGGTAGCCCTGCTGGCATTCTGGCACTGGTGGCACGGCGGGCGACGCCGCTGGGCAGCGGCTTACGTGATCGCCACGGCGCTGGCCGGCTGGCTGCTCCCAGTCACCCTGGCCTTTACTCTGGCGCCGTTCCTGTTCTTCGGCGCCCTGGGGGTGTGGGCCCTTTATCGCGAGGGTTCTCCGGCACCACTTTTTCGCCTGATCGGTCTGGGCCTGATCACTCTGGTACCGCTGATCGTCCTGATCGGGCCACCGTTGTACTTCGACCTTAACGCCCTTACCGGCAAGGCGGGCGTGCACAGCGTGACGCCGCTGACCGGATGGATCGCACTGGAGTTGTTCGTCGGGGCCTCACACACCCCGCTGACCCTTGCCGTGCTGGTGTTGGCCGGGTTGGGCGCCTCAGTTGTGCTGCGGCGCGCCCCAAAGCTGACCGGCTATCTGGGGTTTGTCGCTCTGATCGCAAGCATCGCCATCCTGAGCACCAATGCCGCCTGGATCCACCACGGGCTGGTGGTCGCCCGCTATTTGCTCCCCGCACTGCCGCTGCTTCTGCTGCTGGTTGCGGCAGGGGTATGGGTACTACTGAAGCCACTCCCGTGGACCGCACGACCCGCGGTGGGCGCCGGGTTGCTGGCCGCGCTGTACGCAATCGGCCCCCTGCCCGCGCAATACCACCAGCCGATCAACCAATTTACCGGGCACCTGGCCTATCAGTTCGACTACAATTTTGCGCGCAATACGATCCGCAATCAGATGCCGCGCGGGCCGACTCCGGCGTTCTACGAGTTCCTCGCGGAGCAGCCGCCACGCAGTCGGACGCTGGTCTTCGTGCCGTGGTACGTGGAATCGTTCTGGAACCGGTTGCATTACCACCAGCAGGCACACCGGCAGCAGATCCTGGTTGGCCTGCGCCCTGGCTATTGCATCCCGCGCCCGGTGTTTGGCGAGTATCTCCCGAATGCCGGCGTCGCCCTGCGCAACATGGTGCACCTGAGCGACCTGCGCGAGATGCGCGATACGCCGCCCGCGGACTATCTGGTGTTTCACCGGGATATGCCGCGCGAGAATGCCGAACGCCTGAACGAGTGGCTGGAAATCCGCACGCGCAAGCGGCCACTGGGGCGCCTGGACCAGTGCCTGGAGCAGTTGCGGGCGGACTTCGGGCCCGCGGCGTTCGAGGACGAGGCGACGGTGGTGTTCCGCCTGAACCCGGCAGCCCCGCTCCCCTGACCCGATACCCGGCCCCGCCGGACCGGCTAGCCGATGCGGATGTAGCCTTCGGCCTCGAGCTTGAGGAGGACGCGCTGGGCGGCCTCGTCGGCGGTCATTTCGCGGGTGTCGAGGCGCAGTTCCGGGTGTTCCGGCTCTTCGTAGGGGTCGTCGATGCCGGTGACTTCCTTGACCAGCCCTGCGCGCGCCTTGGCGTACAGGCCCTTGCGATCGCGCTGTTCGCAGGTCTCCAGCGGAGTGGCGACATACACCTCTAGGAAGCCGCCCACCGCCTGGATGCGCTCGCGCACCCGTCTGCGCATGGAGGTGTAGGGGGCGATCGGGGCGCAGATCGCCACCCCGCCGTTTTTGGTGATCTCGCTGGCGACATAGCCGATGCGCTGCACGTTCAGATCGCGATGCTCGCGCGAGAAGCCCAGTTCGCGCGAGAGTTCCTTGCGTACGATGTCGCCGTCCAGCAACGACACCGCACGCCCGCCCAGCTCCATCAGCTTGACCCGCAGGGCATTGGCGATGGTGGACTTGCCGGCACCGGACAGCCCGGTGAAAAACACCGTGAAACCCTGCTGATGGCGAGGCGGAAATGCCCTGCGCAACTCCTCCACCACCTCGGCTGGCGAATACCACTCGGGGATCTCCAGGCCCTCGTCCAGGCGCCGCCGGAATTCGGCATCCGACAGGTGCAGCACGCTCTGCCCGGGCTGGCGCTGGTCGGCCGGCAGGTACTGGGCACAGTCCTCCACGTAGTCCATCTGCTGCACCGGTACGATCTCGATGCCGATCTCGTCGCGGTGCCGGGCGAGCAGTTCCTGCGCCGCGCCGGGCGCGTAAAACGCCTCGCCCCGACTGTTCGGGCCGGGCCCGGCATGGTCGTGGCCGACGATAAAATGCGAACAGCCATAGTTGCGCCGGATCAGCGCGTGCCACAGCGCCTCGCGCGGGCCCGCCAGGCGCATCGCCAGAGGCAGCAGGCTGAGCTGGGTGGTGGCCTCGGGCGCGCGGCGCAGGATGTGTTCGTAGCAGCGCACCCGCACGAAGTGATCGACATCGCCCGGGGCCGTCGGGCCCACCACCGGATGGATCAGCAGATTCGCCTCGGTCTCGCGCGCCGCGCGGCGGGTGAGCTCGAGCTGCGCGCGGTGCATCGGGCTGCGGGTGTGGAAGGCCACGACCCGGTTCCAGCCCAGCGCACGGAAATGCTCGCGCAGCTCTGCCGGGGTGTAGCGATAGGTACGGAAATCGTAATGCATGGGGCGCTCGACACCGTGCAGTGTGCCCCCCAGGCACACCGGGCCGGAGCGCTCCAGCAGGCAGGCGACACCGGGATGCGCCGGGTCTGTGGTGCCGAACACCTCTCGGGCCGCCTG
>SKNJ01000321.1 GCA_007120575.1 Thioalkalivibrio sp. | reverse complement strand
TCAGCTCGATATCGAGGTAGCGGGAGAGTAGACCGACCCGCGCCAGCGTGGCGTGGATGTGGCTGACGAACTCCTCGCGGTGGAACTGGTGTGCGCTGACGTTGACCGACATCGTACCCCCCTCCGGGAAGAGGCCGGCATCCAGCCACGCACGCGCCTGACGTGTCGCCTGCTCCAGCAGCTGCTCACCGAGCGCCAGAATCAGACCACTCTCCTCCGCCACCGGAATGAACTCCAGTGGTGAGACCATACCCAGCTCACCGGCATCCCAACGCGCCAGCGCCTCGAAGCCGATGACCCTGCTCTCGGTATCGTACTGTGGCTGGTAGTGGAGGAAAAATTGCCCCGATGCCAACCCGTCGCGCATCGCCTTTTCCAGCTGCAGCCGCTTGTCCACCTCAGTCTGCATGCCGGGCAGGAAGAAGGCGATGTTGTTGCGCCCCTCCGCCTTGGCGCGGTACATGGCGACATCGGCGTGGCGCAGTATCTCGTCGAGATCATCGCCCTGCTCCGGGTAGAGGGCGATGCCGACACTTGGCGTCATGTGCAGCTCGTAGCCCATGACCCGATACGGCTCAGACAGGTTGGCGTGGAAACGCTCGGCGATCGCCCGCGTGCGCATGAATGCCTGCTCCGCATCCGGCCCCAGGTGGTTGAGGACGACAACGAACTCGTCCCCGCCGAGGCGACAGACAAGATCACCGTCACGCGACTGCTGAAGGAGCCGCTTGCCGATATCGAAGAGCAGCGCATCGCCGACTGTGTGGCCCAGCGAATCGTTGACGTTCTTGAAGCGATCCAGATCAAAGAGCATCAGCGCCACATGGCTGCCCTCCTCGTCCGCCGCCTCAAGCTGGTACTTCATGTAGCGCAGCAGGTAGTTGCGGTTGGGCAGCCCGGTCAGTGAGTCGTGGTGGGCGTTGTGCTCCAGATACTGCTCCTGGCTGGCAATGCGGCGATAGCCGACGAGCAACCCGAACAGACCGATCAGCCACAGCCCCAGATGGCCAGCGCCGAGCGTGGTCAACTGACTGAACAGACGCTCGCGTAGCGGCTGCATCGGAACCGTGACACTCAGGCCGCCGAGGACGCTGCCCACCTCCATACCCGGCGCCTTTACGTGACAGGTGAAGCAGCTCTCCTGAGCAAAGCGTGGACGCATCAGGCGAAAGTACAGTGCACCATCGAGCTCGACCACCCCGCTCACCTCCTCACGACCGTCGCCGAAGGTGTGCAACGCATCGCGCTGCCAAGCGTCGGGGCTATTGGTCGAGCGTATCGGCAGCAGACTGGTCACCTGCCCGCGCAGACCACTGGCGCTGGCCTCGATATCGTGGACCAGGCGGGTGAAGTAGGAGGAGTTAACCAGCGTCAGCCGCTTGCCGTCCGGGGTGGTCACGTCGCGGTGGGGGATGTGCGCCAGATAGGGGTTTGGTTCCACACCGCCATCGGTCGAGAGATAGATACCGCCGGAACCGGCCACCAACTGACGGTACGCCATATCCTTATCGATCGCCGCACTGGCCATCCCATACGCCTGTCCCTGCACATGGTTGTAGAGCAGGTAGACGTTCCAGCCCAGAGACAACCCCACCGCCAGCGTCCACGCAGTCGCCAACGCAACAGCAGAACGTCGGCTGAGCAGCTGCCTGCTCAACCTGTGTCCCCTGCCGTAGTCGCCTTGACGTTGCACCTGCTCCCCGTTCACGCCGGCAGTATCACACCGAGCCGTAAAGCGTGCAAGGGAATAGCCGTATCGCCCCACAGAGCAGATACATGCCGGTCGGTGCGGGTGATTAAATCAGCGCTCCCTTTTATGGCTCTTCTTCATTTCAAGTGGATTTCATCATGGAACCTGCCGGGCTTCCGATCAGGTAGATCATGCCGATGAAGGTCTCATCATTACGGTATCCACGCGCTCTACCCCTGGCGGCCTGGAACAGGCTGCTCATGCCTTCCAGGCGAGCGTTGGTGTAGGTGGAGGTCCAGCGTTGAACGACTCGCTGCATATGCTTCCCCAGGGTTCGAATCGCCTTTCTGACCGGCTCAAGCCTTGGCGCCTCACCGACCAGCACCCTGGCGTACCTCATCGACCGAGCGGGTGAAGGTCTGCACGATATGGAACCAGTCGACCGTCACCGAGGCGTTGGGCAGCTCCTTGCGCACGCCGCTGAGAAAGGCTGGCGACATGTCAAAGACCACTTCGACGATCTTCTGCGGGTCGCCGCCATGGCTGTGCAGAAAGAGGAGCCTTGTTATAAAGCCGACCCTTTGAGTTCACAACGAATCTTTCTCACCCGGAAAGGGTTGGCCATTGCTTTCCATCGAAAGATTCCTTGTGCATTCAAATGTCTGCGTGATCATAACGCCCCCGGATGAGGAGTGCAGGTTTGACCTCAACTGCCCGGCACGCCGCCGCTGGGCCAGCAGCAGCACCAGCGGCGGCAACAGCCAGAACAGCGCACCACCCCCACCACTACTCTGGTCATTCTGGGAATCGGTCGCTGATGTGTTGGAAAAATCCACCACGACACCGCTGACGATCCCTTGCAGCGTGTCAGCGAAGTAGGCGACACGGGTGTAAACATCGTAGAGGTCGGCCTGGGCGCAGCCGTAGCCCCAGGCGGCGATCCCGACCAGGTAGTCCATGCCGCCCTCTTGGTAGACGAGCGGCCCGCCACTGTCGCCGAAGCAGAGTCCGATACCCGCTTCGCGCTCGCCCGCACAGAGCATATCCTCGGTGACCCTTGGGCCGCCCCGATCGCCGAAGGAGCTCTGGTAACTGCGGATGGCGTCGTTGCACTGGTCGTTGCTCACCATGTGCACCTTGGCCTCGTAGAGCGCGGGGCCAAGTGAACCCTCGGCACTGACGGCCCCTGGTTCCAGCGCCACGTCGTAGCCGCGTCCGAGCAACGTCACCTCGGCTTCGGCCAGGGTGGCGCGCGCTGTGGTCTGCGCATCG
>SKNJ01000240.1 GCA_007120575.1 Thioalkalivibrio sp. | reverse complement strand
GGTGTCTGACCTGTCACGACGATTTCGAGCTGATTGGCAAGGCCGAGGCGGAGGATCCGACGCCGATGCCGAAGTCGCACTATGCCGAGACCAACGGCCGGTTCACGCCCAGCGGGCACAACCACGTCTGCACCCATTGTCACGTCCCGCAGGCGGACGTGCCGCCGCTGACGGGGTCCACCTTTTGATCGGTGAGGCTCGCACCTGTAGTGCGGGCCTCACCTCTGCAACGCTTGCGCGCAATTCGTCAGGCGTGGCGGGTTTCGGGAAGGTGTGCTCGATCGCGCCAAGGGGTGCTGCTACCGCTTGCGGGGGCCTCGTCTCCGGCGCAGCGTCATCGGGTGTTCGACCCGTCGCAGCTTGTCGAGGATGTGCAGAATCGCCTGCAAGGGATGGCGCCACAGCATGCGCGGACCGGCGTAACGCATGACCTCGCGGACCTTCTCCCTCTGTGCGCGTTTGTAGCAATGCACCGGGCACTTGGCGCAGGTCGGCTTGTCCTCGCCGTAGGGGCACTTGGCCAGACGCTGCCCCGCGTAGGTCAGCAGTTCGGTGCATTCCCCGCACAGCCCCCTGGCGCCGGCCTGTGCTCCGTGGTGGTCCCGGCACCAGATCCGGAGCATGCTGGCGATCGTCCGGTACTCGCGCCGGAGTCGTGGCGTCTGTGGGGTCTCCTGTGGATCAGGCGGGCGCGGGTCTTTCATTCCTTCGGTCCTGTTGCGTGCGGGTCATGCGTCACCCCGGATCCCCGGGCCCTGCGGGCACCGACTGCGTCGGCCGGCAAGGCTTCGCGGGCCCCGCCGATCGGGTGTCCGGTGGCGCGATGCAGGCGCAGCAACCAGGGGAGGAAGGCCACGACAACCAATGCCTCCAATCCTCCCACCAGCACGAAGACGCCGGGATAGGGTGGCCATTCGAGGGCGCGCATGGCGGTGATCGCCGCGACTCCGAGCAATGGCCCGAGCATGAAGCCCAGCGAACCCGCCAGGTGGAAACCGCCCATTGCCGTCGCCCGCTGCGCCGGGTCGGCGAGCCGGGCAACCAGCACCAGCGACGGCGCGAACATCAGCGCGGCCACTACGCCGCCAAGGGCCATCACCGGCAGCACGGCCTTGGCGCCCGCGAAACCGAGGCCGGCCAGAAAAAAGCCATAGAGCAGACTTCCGCCCGCCATCATGACTACGGGATCCCAGCGCTGGCAAAGCAGGCCGGCGGGGTAGGTCAGCACGGCAAACGGGAGCAGAAAGGCTGCCATCACCAGCCCGATCCGTACCGGTTCGAGGCCCATGACGGTCGCGAAGTAGAGCGATACCGTGGAGATGATGAAGCCCACTGTGAGCCGGTCGACGAAGGTGAAGACATAGGGCACCAGCAGGGCCCGGCGGCGCAGGGTGAGGCGCAGCACCTCGCGCAGGCGCTCGGGAGCGCGAGTCACGGGCGCATCGCGGAGCGTCAGTGCGGCCGCCAGGGCCACCACCAGCATCAGCCCTCCACCCCACAGGAACACTGCCTCCGGCGTCTGCGCCCCCAGTCGCCCGCCCAGCACCGCGCCACTGGCCACGCCCAGGCTCAGTGCCGCCCCCACCAGTCCCATCGCGCCGCCCTCGCGGCCGGGTGCCGCGCGATCGGCAGCCAGCGTCATGGCCAGGCTCAGCACGGTCATGTGCGCGCAGCCCTCGATGAAGCGAAGCAGGAGTTGCACGCCATAGGGCCAGGGTCCGGTCATCATCAGCAGGACGAAGCCGTTGACCAGAAGTGCCGGGACGATCAGCCGTTTGCGCTGCCCGAGGCGGTCGGACAGGACCCCCGCCAGCACTGCGAACAGCAGAGCCCCGGCCATGTGCGCCGACATGAACAGATGCCGCCCGAGATCGGACAGCCCGGGGTAGCGGCCCTCCGTCAGTGCGTACAGCAGCGGTACCATCGCCGTGACCGGCAGCATCAGCAGATAGATGCCCAGGGCGATGGGCCAGGTCGTCTTCATCGCTTGGATTCCCAGCGGACGCATTGCGATAGCATGGCCCGTTCCACGCAGTATGACCAAGGAGACCCCGCATGTGGTCATTGATCGCGCCCGTACTGGCGTTCGCCCTGCTGGCCGCGCATTTTCTTCGGGCCGAGGCCTGGATCGCGGTTGCGGTCAGTGGAGGACTGATCCTGCTGCTCCTCGTGCCGCGGCCCTGGGTGGCGCATGTGGCAAGGGCCGCGCTGGTCGTTGGAGCACTGGAATGGATGCGTACCGTGATTGTGATCGCCTCGGTGCGGATATCCGCGGGCATACCGGCTGGTCGCATGATCCTGATCCTGGCCACGGTGGCCGTGTTGACCCTGGCCTCGATCCTCGTCTTCCGACATCCGGCCTTGCGCAGGTTCTATCGCCTGCGCCCATTGCGAAGCGGCGAATCCGTTCGCAACGCCTGAGGGGCCGCCCCGTCAGGGATTCCGGGCAGCTTGCGAAAAAAAGGCCCCGCCACCGCTTCCTTGCGCGTGGCGGGGCAGGGGGGCTTGTGCGTGTCAGCCGAAGCCTTGGTTGGTCAGGTTGTCGTACCAGCTCGCGGCATAGCGGGCCTCGCGCGCCTGGAACCGGTCATCGGCCCCCGCTGGCGATACGGCCACCGAGTCGCCGACGCCGGCCACGGACTGCTGCCCGTCCGCGTCCGTCACCGCCTGGTAGACGCCGGACACCGAGATGCTGTGTTCCGGAGTCAGCAGGCTGTAGCAGGTGTTGAAGTAGGCCGGCTTGCCGGGTTCGCGCCCGTTGATGTGATCGACGACGGCCACCGCCGCCACCTTCGCGGTGGAGGCGGCGATGTAGCCGGACTTGGGCAGGGCGCTGCTGACGATGGCATCGCCGATGATGTGCACATTGCTGGCGATGGTCGACTGCAGGTCGCGGTAATCCACCGGGCACCAGCCGGAGTCGTCGGTGAGATCGGAGTCGATCGCGATCTGTCCGGCCATCTG
>SKNJ01000169.1 GCA_007120575.1 Thioalkalivibrio sp. | reverse complement strand
GCCCCCGGACAGGGTGGTCGCGTTCTGCCCGAGCTGAATGTAGGACAAGCCGACCTCCATCAGCATTTCCAGCTTTCGGTGGATGACCGGGACCGGCTGGAAGAACTCCAGTGCCTCTTCCACGGTCATCTCCAGGACCTCGTGGATGTTCTTCCCCTTGTAGCGAACCTCCAGGGTCTCCCGGTTGTAGCGCTGGCCACGACAGACGTCGCAGGGGACGAAGACGTCCGGCAGGAAGTGCATTTCCACCTTGATGACTCCGTCGCCCTGGCAGGCCTCGCAGCGTCCGCCGCGAACATTGAACGAGAACCGCCCGGGTTTGTAGCCGCGCGAGCGTGCCTCGTTGGTGGCGGCGAACAGCTCTCGGATCGGGGTGAACAGCCCGGTGTAGGTGGCCGGATTGGAACGCGGGGTGCGCCCGATGGGGCTCTGATCAATGTCCACGACCTTGTCGATCTGGTCCATGCCCAGAATCCGGTCGTGTGTGGCGATTGCATGCCGCCCGCCGTGCAGGGCGCTGGCGATCGCCGGGTAAAGGGTATTATTCACCAGGGTGGACTTGCCGGAGCCGGAGACGCCGGTCACGCAGGTGAACAGGCCCAACGGAAAGGCGAAATCCCCGCCGCGCAGGTTGTTTCCGCGCGCGCCCAGCACGCGGATCTCGCGTTCCGGATCCGGGGCGTGGCGGTGTGCCGGGATCTCGATGCGCCGAGTCCCGCTCAGGTAGGCGCCGGTCAGGGATTCGGGATTCTGGATGATGTCGGTGGGCGTGCCGGTGGCGACGATACGCCCGCCGTGGCGCCCGGCGCCCGGGCCGATATCGACCACGTGATCGGCCTGGCGGATCGCGTCCTCGTCGTGTTCCACCACGATCACGGTATTGCCCAGGTCGCGCAGGTTACACAGGGTGTTCAGCAGCCGCGCGTTGTCGCGCTGGTGCAGCCCGATCGAGGGTTCGTCGAGGATGTACATCACCCCGACCAGTGCCGAGCCGATCTGCGAGGCCAGCCGGATGCGCTGGGCCTCGCCGCCCGACAGGGTATCGGCGGCGCGATCCAGGGTCAGGTAGTCCAGGCCCACGTCGATCAGGAATCCCACGCGCGCGGCGATCTCGCGGACGATCTTTTCCGCAATCTGCGCGAACCGTCCGGGCAGACGCAGATCGGCGAAGAATGCCTGCGCCTGCGCGACGCTCATGCCGGTGATCTCGGGGAGTGCCAGTCCGTTGACAAACACGTGGCGTGCCGCCGCATTCAGGCGGGTCCCGTGGCAGTCCGGGCAGGGCTGCTCCGCGAGATAACGACCGAGTTCCTCGCGGACCGCGGCCGAGTCGGTTTCGCGATAGCGGCGTTCCAGATTCGGGATCACGCCCTCGAACACGCGGTTGTCGGTGCGCAGGGTACCGTTCGCCGAGGGCGTGCTGAGCGGGATTTTCTCCGCTCCAGAGCCGTGCAGTACCACCGCGCGGACTTCGGCGGCCAGGTCCTCCCAGGGGGCCTCGACATCGAAACCATAATGCGCGGCCAGGCTGTTCAGCAGGCTGAAATACCAAGCATTGCGGCGGTCCCAGCCACGTACCGCGCCCCCGGCCAGGCTCAGTTCCGGCTGCGAGACCACACGCTCCGGATCGAAATACTGGTGTACGCCCAGGCCGTCGCAGGTCGGGCAGGCGCCCGCGGGGTTGTTGAACGAGAACAGGCGCGGTTCCAGTTCGCGCAGGGCATACCCGCAGACCGGGCAGGCATAGCGTGCCGAGAACACCAGCGGGGCCCGTTCGGGCTCGTCCATCCAGGCGATCAGGGCCAGGCCGTCGGCCAGTTCGGTCGCCGTCTCGAAGGATTCGGCCAGGCGGCTGCGCAGGTCCTCGCGCACCTTGAAGCGATCAATCACGATCTCGATGTGATGCTTGCGCTTGGGGTCCAGTGTCGGCAGCGCGTCGAGATCGTGGATCTCGCCGTTGATGCGTGCACGCAGGTAGCCCTGGGCGCGCATGGACTCCAGTAGCTTGTGGTGCTCACCCTTGCGCCCGCGCACGATCGGCGCCAGCAACATCAGCTTTTCGCCCTCGGGGCGTTCCAGTACCTGATCAACCATCTGCGAGATGGTCTGCGCGGCCAGGGTCGCGCCGTGTTCCGGGCAGCGCGGCTCGCCCGCGCGCGCGAACAGGAGGCGCAGGTAGTCGTAGATCTCGGTGATGGTGCCGACCGTGGAGCGCGGGTTGTGCGAGGTGCTCTTCTGCTCGATCGAGATCGCCGGTGACAGGCCCTCGATCTGGTCCACGTCCGGTTTTTCCATCATTGACAGGAACTGGCGGGCGTACGTGGAGAGGCTCTCCACGTAGCGGCGCTGGCCCTCGGCAAACAGGGTGTCGAAGGCCAGCGATGACTTGCCCGAGCCCGAAACCCCGGTGATCACGATCAACCGCTCGCGCGGCAGTTCGAGATCGATGTCCCGGAGATTGTGGGTGCGAGCGCCGCGAATACTGATGCTGTCCATGAGGCTGGGGAAACTCCGCTCCGTCACTTGGGGCGCCGGTGATCCCGGCTTTCCGCAAACCGGTCATGGTAACACCGGGCCCGACCGGGAGAGGTCAACCCGGGTGCGTGTGGGCCTGTCGCGCCCCGGTGGTCCGGATGCCCTGCGCGGCGCCCGGACAGGGCCCCGTTCGGGCTCTGCTAAACTGCGCGCGCATGAAACCCGCCCTGCCCGTGGAGCCCTGAGCGCATGAACCCCCGCGAGTTGCGCGCCACTTCCGGTCTCGCCGCCATCTATGCCGTGCGCATGGCGGGGCTGTTCATGGTGCTGCCCGTGTTCATGCTCTATGCCGATCGGATCCCCGGTGCCACGCCGTTGCTGATGGGGGTGGCGCTGGGGATATACGGCCTCACCCAGGCCGTGCTGCAGATCCCGTTCGGGCTGTTGTCGGACCGCGTCGGGCGCAAGCCGCTGATCGTCGCCGGCCTGCTGCTATT
>SKNJ01000204.1 GCA_007120575.1 Thioalkalivibrio sp. | reverse complement strand
TCATGAGGCGTTCCCTGCGTTACCGGTAGGGGGCGTCGACCGCGCGGGCCTGCGCGATCTCTTTTTCGAAGCGGTCACCAATGGCCAGGAGCTTGTCCTTGGTCATGATCTGCTCGCCCCGGTTTTCGAAGTGATACTCGAAGATGTGCGTCTCGACGATCGAATCCACCGGACAGGCCTCCTCGCAGAAACCGCAGAAGATGCACTTGAACAGGTCGATGTCGTAGCGGGTGGTCCGGCGCGTGCCGTCCTCGCGCTCCTCGGAGTCGATGGTGATCGCCAGCGCCGGGCAGACCGCCTCGCACAGCTTGCAGGCGATGCAGCGCTCCTCGCCGTTGGGATAGCGGCGCAGCGCGTGCAGCCCGCGGAAACGCGGCGACATCGGCGTCTTCTCGTCCGGGTACTGGACGGTGAACTTGCGGCTCAACAGGTAGCGCCCGGTCAGGCGCAGCCCCAGCAGCAACTCGAAGAACAGGAAACTCTTGAAAAAACGGCGCACGGCTTTCATCACGAACTCCTCACGCGAACCACGGGCCGACATTGAAGGCGACCAGTACGCCCTCGACAAACAGCCAGACGATGGTCACCGGGATCAGGACCTTCCAGCCCAGGCGCATGATCTGGTCATAGCGATAACGCGGGAAGGTGGCACGGAACCACAGGAAGGCGAACAGGAAAATGGCCGTCTTGAACAGGAACCAGTGGATCCCGTGATCCAGCAGCGACCCGATCACCGGCCAGTCGAACACGGCGGCCGGCAGGATGCCCTGGAACGGCGACAGCCAGCCCCCGAGGAACAGGATCGCAGTCAGCGCCGAGATCAGGATCATGTTGGCGTATTCCGCGAGGAAGAACACCGCGAACGCCATGCCCGAGTACTCGACGTGGAACCCGGCCACGATCTCTGACTCGCCTTCCGCGACGTCAAAGGGAGCGCGGTTGGTCTCGGCAATCCCGGAGATGAAATACACGAAGAACAGCGGCAGCAGCGGCAACAGGAACCAGTGGTACATGCTCCCCGACTGCGCCTCGATAATGCCGCCCACGTTCAGGGTGCCGGCGGCCATCAGCACGCCCACCAGGGCGAAGCCCATCGCGATCTCGTAGGACACCAGCTGGGCGGCCGAGCGCAGCGACCCCAGCAGCGCATACTTCGAGTTCGAGGCCCAGCCCGCGATGATGATCCCGTAGACCCCCAGCGACGTCAGCGCGAGCAGATACAGCAACCCGGCATTCACATCGGCCAGCGCCCCGCCCTCGAAAAACGGGATCACGGCCCAGGCGGCCAGGGCCGGGGCAATGGTCAGCACCGGCGCGCTCAGGAACAGGAACCGGTTGGCATTGGTCGGGAGGATGACCTCCTTGGTCAGCAGCTTCAGGGCATCCGCGATCGGCTGCAGCCAGCCGCGCGGGCCCACCCGGTTCGGGCCGATGCGCACATGGGCGTACCCAATGACCTTGCGCTCGGCAAAGGTGGTATAGGCCACGGCCAGCATCAGCGGGATCACGATCAGCTGAATGGCGATCAGGATCTGCATCACCGTCGGCAGGCCATAGAAGAGGTTCATCATCCAGTCGAACATGTCCTAGCTCCCCTCAGGCCCGCGCCAGCGCGACCGTGGTATTCGGCAGGCCAAGGCCCCCCATGGCCGCGGAACCGGCGAAGGTCACGGCCAGACCCGGGGGCACCGAGTCATCCAGCAGCAGGGTCAGTTCCGTCTCGGCCTTGCCCTGGCGCAGCCGCACGCGACTGCCGTGGGCATGCCCGCCGGCCGACTCGGGGTGCACCAGCACGCTCTCGGCCAGCAGCCCCTCGGGGCTGGACTGCAGCGGCTCGGCCCGGCGTACCAGCGGATCGCCACTGTAGAGCGGCATGGCCTGTACCCGGTACAGGCCCTGATCCGTGCCGGAAGCCGGCAGTTCCACGTGCACCTTGTTCAGATTCACGCTGGTATCGAAGCTGGCATCCGCCAGCTGCGCCTTCAACTCGTCGCGCACCGCGCGCGAGTCAAGGTAGTCCATCCCGCGCTGGTCCAGCAGGTTGCCCAGCACACGCCAGACCTTCCAGCCCGGCCGGACCTCATCGGGCGCGCGCGAGGCCGCACGGAAGCTCTGCCAGCGGCCCTCGGCATTCACGAAGGTCCCGGAGTGCTCGAAACTGGTGGCGACCGGCAGCAGGACGTCGGCCACCGTCTCCAGCTCCGGATTCGCGAAGCTGCTCAGGGCCACCACGAAACGGGCGTTGTCCAGCGCGGCGCGCAGCGCCAGTGGATCGACGCCATCGCGGCCCGGCTCGAGCCCCGCGACCACGAAGGCATCGCGACCCTGCTCAATCATCTCGGCGGCATTTGCCCCGGGCGCTTTCAGCACCGCGCCGGCGGGTCCGCGGTGCGGCACCACCCCGGCCAGCCAGGCGCCGGCGGCACTGCCACCAGGGGCGAGATAGCCCAGGCTTGCGCCGGTGTGCTTGGCAATCCAGCCTGCCAGCGCACGCAGGGTGGCGAACGCCGGGCCGTTGATCGCGGCCGCACCCAGCAGCACATGGCCCTGCTGGCCGTCGAGCAACGCGCGCGCGGCGCGCTCGAAGGCCTCGCGAGTCTCGGCGTCGTCCGTCTCCGCGGCCTTGACCACTTTCTCCAGCTTTTTCGGCAGGGACTTTCCGGCTGCTACGATCCGGCCGGCGATACCCGCCAGCGCCAGGACCTGATCGTGCTCGTCGCCGACCAGTTGCGCCTGTACCGGATAGGTCAGGTCCAGCAGCATGTCGTTGACGAGGCTGACCTGCGCCCCACGCGAGGCCGCCTTGCGCAGCCGATGCGCGATCAGCGGCTGTTCGCGGCGCGGATTGCTGCCGATCAGCAGGACCGCGTCGGCATTCTCCAGATCGCGGATGGCGGCCCCCAGATACGGGAACAGCGGGGCCGCGGAATCGTCGCCAAAGTCCCGCTGCTGGACACGGTGATCGATATCGGTCACG
>SKNJ01000304.1 GCA_007120575.1 Thioalkalivibrio sp. | reverse complement strand
GCGGATTCCGCCCCAGTATCTCGTCGCGGGGATACCCGGTTACCGTCTCGAAGGCCTGGTTCACATAGGTGATCATCGCGCTGGCGTCGGTGATCAACACCGGATCCGAAGCCTCCTCCAGAGCGGTCGACAGCAGCCGCACCTGGGCGTCCAGCCGCCGCCGTTCGGTCACGTCCTGCTGCACGGAGACGAAGTGCGTGACCTCGTCGGGCGAGCCATTCGCGTGCACCGGCGTGACGTTCCAGCGTACCTCGTAGGGCGTCCCGTCGCGGCGGTAGTTGACCGTTTCGCCCTCGAAGGCCTCGCCGCGCTCCAGCGCTCCGCGCAGCCGCTGCAGAATCTCGCGTTCCGTATCCGGGCCCTGCAGGATACGCGGGGTCTGCCCCTGTATCTCGTCGCGCCCGTAGCCGGTCATCGCCTCGAACGCCTTGTTCACGAAAACGATATGCGGACCATCCACCAGATCCGCGTCGGTAATCACCACCGCGTGATAGGACTGCTCCATGGCCAGTTCGAGCAGGCGCAGGCGCTCCAGCCCTTCCGCGGTTGCCTGGTGTGCCATAGACCGGCCTTTCCTGTTCGGGACCGAAGCGCGTTAGCCGACGGCCGGCGGGGTCAACCGCCTGCTCGTGGTACCAGAACCCGGCTCGCGCGCGGGCGCGACGGAACTCATTCCATGTCCGCCATCTCGAGAATCGAGCCCACAATATCGCTGGTGGTCACGATCCCCTCGAGCTCGTTGCCCCGCAGCACGACCAGTCGCCGGATACTCAGGTTCACCATCAGTCGCGCCACATACTTCACGTCCATCTCCGCCGGCACGGTGATCACCGGCTTGGCACAGACATCGTAGACGTTGGAGAGATCAATATCCCCCTCTTCGGCCACGATGGTCTTGAGAATGGTGGTATAGGTGATGATGCCGTAGGCGTCGTGGGGATGCTGCTTCTCCACCACCAGCGATTTCACCCCGTGTCGGCGCATCAGCTGCATCGCCTCGCGCAGTGGCGCCAGTGGTGACACCGTAAACACGTCGGACTTCAGAATCTCGCTTACCAGCATCGCTCCCTCCGGAACCCCATCAAAATAAACAATGACATGACCGCAAGACCTACAGCTCGTCCTTGATCTTCTCCTGGAACTGCTCGAGCTGCGAACGCCCGATTCCGGCCAGGTGATCGATCCCGGTGATGAACGCAACGCCCCGGGGATCGTTGTCCAGGTCGACCTCCCGGCGCAGCGCCTTCAGCACCCCAAGGGCCACCTTCTTTTCCAGTACCCAGAGCAATACCGACTGGCTGCCCTCGTACGTCATGCCCAGGAACGTCTTGCGCGCGTCCGCCCCGATCCCGCGGGCATCCATGATGGTCACGCCCCCGGCCCCGGCCTGTTTCGCGATCGCGATGGCCTGTTCTTCCAGTTCGTCCGGCAGAACGGCCACCAGGGCAGAAAATCTCATGTCGTATCCCTCCTGTCGCGTTGAAAAAGGCGTTCGTGGGCATCCACCGCAATCGCGTACAGCATGACCGTCACGATTGGAAAGATCGAGGCAAACGCGATCAGTCCGAAGCCGTCAATCAGCACGTTGCGGTCCTCTAGCTGAGTGGCCAGGCCAATGCCCAGCGCGGTCACCAGCGGTACCGTCACCTCCGAGGTCGTGACCCCGCCAAGGTCAAAGGCCAGGGCGACGATCTGTTTGGGCGCCAGGATGGTCAGCACAATTACCAGCGCATAGCCGGCCATGATGTACACATGGATCGAATCACCGGCCAGGATGCGGTGGACCCCGATGGTAATCCCGATCGCGACCCCCAGTGCCACCAGGATCCGGATCACGTCTCCCCGGAGCGATCCGTGCGCCGCCTCCTCCGCCTTCTGGCCAATCGCGATCAGTGCCGGCTCGGCCATCGTGGTCGCGAACCCGATGGAGAACGCAAACACATAAATCCAGAAGAACAGCTCATTCGAGATCAGCTGCTCGGCCATGCTTTCCCCGATCGGAAACAGTCCCAGCTTCAGGCCGACCACGAAAGCGTACAGCCCCAGCACCACCAGTACGAATCCGAAGATCACCCGCGGAAGGTAGGGAATGCGCTTGCGCAGTACAAAATACTGAAACACCACGACCACCGCGATGATCGGTGCCACATCGCGTAGCATCAGCAGCAGATCCATGCCCATTGCCGACAGCCAGTGGCGCTCGCCAGTGCCGGGCAGATCGGTTTCCGGATCCATGGCCGCGGTTTCGGCGCCCGCAGGCGCCGCGATATCCGCGCCCGCGAACACGATGATCCCGTAGAGCTGCACCGTGATCATCGGCACCATCACTGCCAGTGCCACCAGTCCGAAGCCATCGCGCAGCGGATTACGCCCGCTGATCGACGCCGCCAGCCCCAGCCCCAGAGCCGCCACCAGCGGCACCGTGACGATATTCGTGGTCACCCCGCCCGAGTCGTAGGCCAGGCCCACGATCTCCTCGGGGGCGAAGAAGGTCACCAGCACTACCAGCACATAGCCGGTCAGGATGTACCAGTGCAACGGGTGCCCCATCACCGTGCGCAGAATGCCCAGCGCCACTACGGCGCCCACCGACAGCGCGACGATCAGGCGCAGTACCAGGCCTTTGATGCGACCCTCGCTGATCAACTCCGCCTGTTCCGCCACCGCGATCAGCGCCGGCTCCGCGATTACCGTGGCAAAACCGAGGGTAAAACCGAAGGCCATTAGCAGAAGCAAGGAGCCCCGCCGCGCCAGCGCGTTGGACAGGTTCTTGCCGATGGGGAAGATCCCCATCTCCAGCCCCTGCAGGAACAGCGCCACACCGAATACCACGATGGCCAGCCCCACCACCATGGACAGCAGACCATCCGGCACCGTGCGCAACACCAGCGCCTGGAACACCGCCACCACGATCACGATCGGGGCGAGATTGCGCGCCGCGTGGCCAAGGGTGTACAGAAAATTCATGCGCTCCCTAG
>SKNJ01000047.1 GCA_007120575.1 Thioalkalivibrio sp. | reverse complement strand
CTCTAGAACGGCGGCTGGCGGCCAGCGAAGCACGAGTTGATGAGATACTGCACAGCACCAGCTTCCGTGTCGGTCACACGCTGGTTCGGAACGCCGCCAGGCTGCGGCGGTGGTGATGGCCCAGTCCGTGACCAACGGCATGACGCACCGCGGTGGTCGAGCGGGGGACGCGATCGGCTCCGCTTGCGGACCAAGTGCTCTGGCTCGCTGGTAGGGCCCTGGGCAACCTGGGAGAGCGATGCTCACGTCGCGGATCGCGACACCGGCTGGGTATGGCAGCAAGCCCTCCTCGGATCGGCGTGTCGGATACGAGGCGGAGGTGAAGAGCCATGCTGGGTGGTCCCCTCGATCAAAGGCTGTGCTGGAAGGCTGGAGCCCGAGTTCGCACGACCTCGTTCAGACGTCTGGCTGCCATGCTGGTCCTTGCCCTGCTCGTGGCCGCAGTCGTCGTGCCACCTCCGGCAACGGGCTCAGCCGAGGCGTTCGAGTTCTTCGTTGACACCGAAGCCCTCTCGTCCCGTCCGGACGAACCGGCAGCGGCGCGGCTCGATTCCGTGCTGTGGGCGGTCGCCGGACTCCGGGACGACGTTCCGGGGCCGGGCGATCCGGCAGGCCCGTCGTCCGGGTTGCGGTTCGACAAGGGCCGTGTCGAGGTCGTCATCGAGGCACACCCCGGCGCAACGGAGTCCGCTCGTCGGGCCGTCCGTGGGGTAGGAGCGACCGAAACGGGTAGCTACCGGGAGTTGATCCGTGCCCTGGTGCCGCCGGCGGGGCTCAGGGGGTTGGCGGAGAGCCGAGCTGTCCGTTTCGTGCGCCCTCCTCACCGTCTGTTCAGTGCCGACGGGAAGGTCGAGTACTCCGATAGCAGGGCTGTGGGCGGCTGGACCACGTTGAGCAGCGCAGGGCTGCTCGGTGAGAGGACGATCACGGGGCCCGTGCCGGAGCTCCACTCGACCACCCGGGGTGTTCTGGTGGGGAGTGACGACCCGTTCGCCGACGGTTTCGAGGTTTGGCCGGGCCCCTGGCAGGTTGATGCACCGCATGGTTCCGCAACCTGGGGTCAGACGACCTACCGAGCGAGCTCGGGCGCCCACTCGGCATACTGCGCAGGGTCATCGATCGCTGCCCCGGGTCCGTACGCCAACGACATGGAGGCCTGGCTGCTAGCCGGTCCGTTCGACCTGTCGTCGCTCACTGCAGCCACGCTGACCTTCGATCTGTGGCTGGACACGGAACTCGACTACGACTGGTTGGATCTCGGGTTGTCGACGAACGGCACCGACTTCACGATCGCGAACGGCTGGTCGGGGACGTTCGACGACTGGGAGACCATGGAGTTCGACCTCTCCGACGTCGGGGGATCGTCGTATCTGGGGGAGCCCGCCGTGTGGATCGCCTTCGTCTTCGAGAGCGATGCCAGCATCGCCTTCGAAGGGGCCTACGTCGATCAGGTGCGGATCGCTTCCAGCGGGCCGGCGGACCTGGGTGAGGGTGTCGTGGAGACCGGCGCGGATCAGTTGCACGCGCAGGGGATCGACGGCTCGGGGGTCGCGGTCGGTGTCATCGACTCGGGTTTCGCTGGGTACGAGCCTTTGCGCGGGGGCGCGCTCCCCGAGAGCATCGCCACCTGGGGAGGCTCGGATCGTCTCGGCATCGAGGGCAGCGGCTCAGATACGCACGGCACAGCGGTCGCCGAGGTCGTGCATGCGATGGCGCCAGGCGCTGAGCTGTTCTTCGCGCAGGTCGAGGACGAGGTCGACCTCGGGAACGCGTCCGGCTGGATGCGGGCGCAGGGCGTGGACGTGGTGAACATGTCCCTGAACGTGTACGGCCTTCCCGGCGACGGTAGTGGGATCATCAACGAGATCATCACTGAGGCTGTGGACATCGGTGACATCTTCTGGGCGAACTCGGTCGGTAACGCGCGTCAAGAGCACTGGAGCGGGGACTTCGAGCCCTTCGCTGGCGATGAGTCCCTGCATGCCTGGGGCGGCGCTGCGCCCGTGCAGACGTTCGAGGCGTCCGCCGGTGAGCCAGCGCAGGCGTTCCTGACCTGGGCCGACGACTGGGATGCTGCGAGCCAGGACTACGACCTCGTCCTGCTGCGCGAGGAGGGGGTCAGCTGGCAGATCGTGCACGCCAGCACCAACCCGCAGAACGGAAAGCCTGGGCACCGACCCGTGGAGTCGGTCTTCGAGGTACTGGACGCCGCCGGCACGTACGGATGGGCCATCTTCAGATACGACGCGAGCCGGGTCGACGTCGATTTCGACTTCTTCGATCTCGCCCGCGGCCTTGAGTACCCGATCGCCGCTCGTAGCTTCTTGGTGCCCGCCGACAATCCGAGCGATGGCTTCATGGCTGTGGCCGCGATCGAGCGGGGCCCCAGCTTCGAGCAAGCTCCCTACAGTGGCGAAGGCCCTACCCGAGATCAGCGCCTCACCCCGCATCTGTCCGGGCCGACCGCCGTCACCACCGCCACCTACAGCACCTTCGAAGGGACCTCCGCCTCGAGCCCCCACGTCGCCGGTGCTGCGGCGCTCTTGAGACACCAGCGGCCGGGCCTGACCGCGGCCGATGCTCGTGATCTGCTCGCGGCGACGGCGATCGACCTGGGCCCGAGTGGCCCCGACACCAAGTTCGGCTACGGGCGGATGTGGCTTGCGGCCGCTGACGAAGACGATGGGCCACAGCACGGCACCATCGCCATCGAGCCGGAGGCGATCGACATCGACTTCGGCTCGGTCTCGGTCGGCGCATCCCTGCGACGCACCATCACGGTTCGCAACGTCGGGGCCGGCCCACTCGTCGTTCACGGCGTCGATCTCGAGGTTCTCCCCTGGGCTGCAGGTGAGTACGCGATCGTGGCCGACACCGCGACTGGGGCGTCGATCCCGCCCGGTGGCTCCCGGACGATCACCGTCGAGTTCGAGCCGACCAGCGGCTCCTCAGGACCACCCGACGCCGACCCCCTGCCCCTG
>SKNJ01000165.1 GCA_007120575.1 Thioalkalivibrio sp. | reverse complement strand
GGCCACCAAGAAGAACGTCCGCGTGCTCGAGATCCCGCCGGCGGGCGTTGGCCCCGGCCTCGACTACAAGCGCATCGGCGGCGGGCTGCTGGTGCAGGATGCGGACCGCGGAGGCCTGGCGGACGTGGAACTGAAGACCGTGACTGCCCGCACGCCCTCCGAACAGGAGATGAAGGACCTCTGCTTCGCCTGGCAGGTGGGCAAGTACGTGAAGTCCAACGCCATCGTCTATGCCCGCGACGAGCAGACCATCGGGGTCGGGGCCGGGCAGATGAGCCGCGTGTACTCCGCCCGCATCGCCGGCATCAAGGCCGCCGACGAGGGCCTGCAGGTGGCCGGCTCGGTGATGGCCTCGGATGCCTTCTTCCCGTTCCGTGACGGCATCGATGCCGCCGCCGAGGCCGGTATCACTGCGGTGATCCAGCCGGGCGGCTCGATGCGCGACCAGGAGGTCATCGACGCGGCCAACGAGCACGACATCGCCATGCTGTTCACCGGCATGCGCCACTTCCGTCACTGAGGTCCTGATGAACGTACTGGTAATCGGCAACGGCGGACGCGAGCACGCGCTGGCCTGGAAGCTGGCGCAGTCCCCGCGCATCGAACGCGTGCTGGTGGCGCCGGGCAACGCAGGCACCGCGCGCGAGGCCAAGTGCGAGAACGTCGAAGTCGGCGTGACCGACATCGACGCCCTGCTGGCCCTGGCGGAGCGCGAGGCCGTCGACTTTACCGTGGTCGGGCCCGAGGCCCCGCTAGTGGCCGGCGTGGTGGATGCGTTCCGCGCCGCGGGCCGGCGCTGCTTCGGCCCCTCTGCCCGGGCCGCACAGCTGGAGGGCTCGAAGTCCTTCGCCAAGGACTTCATGCAGCGCCACGGCATCCCGACCGCCGCCTACGGCAGCTTCGAGGACGAAACGGCGGCGCTGGAATTCATCGCCGCCCACGGCGCGCCCATCGTGGTCAAGGCCGACGGTCTCGCCGCCGGCAAGGGCGTGATCCTCGCGCAGACGGAGGACGAGGCACGCGCCGCGGTGCACGACATGCTGGCCGGTAACGCGTTTGGCGCGGCCGGCAACCGGGTCGTGATCGAGGAATTCCTGACCGGGGAAGAGGCCAGCTTCATCTGCATGGTGGACGGCGAGCACGTACTGCCCCTGGCCTCGTCCCAGGATCACAAGGCCCGCGACGATGGTGACCGCGGGCCGAACACCGGTGGCATGGGGGCCTATTCCCCGGCGCCGGTGGTCACCGACGCGCTGCATGCGCGGCTGCTGCGCGAGGTCATCGAACCAACCGTGCGCGGCATGGCGGCGGACGGCGAACGCTATACCGGGTTCCTGTACGCCGGGGTAATGATCGACACCCACGGCAACCCGAGGGTGCTGGAATTCAACTGCCGCTTCGGCGACCCCGAGACCCAGCCGATCCTGAGCCGGCTCGAATCGGACCTGACCGCGCTGGTCGAGGCCGCGCTGGATGGTCACCTGGACCGCGTCGAGGCGAGCTGGGATCCGCGTGTGGCCCTGGGCGTGGTGCTCGCGGCCGGGGGCTACCCCGGCGACTACCGCAAGGGCGACGTGATTACCGGGCTGGAGGCCGTCGAGAACGACCCGGAGGCACATGTCTTCCATGCCGGCACCGCGACCCGCGACGACGGGGCGATCGTTACCGCCGGCGGGCGCGTACTGTGCGTGGTCGGCCTCGGCCGGGACGTCGCAGCGGCACAGAAAAAGGCCTATGCCGCGACACAACAGATTCACTTCGAGGGTATATACTGGCGCGGTGATATCGGGCACCGTGCCATCGCCCGCAGCCCCTGATTGCCCGGCGTCGCGGCCGCGGGCAAACACCCCCTCCTGGAGAGATCCTGCATGTCCGCCCCAGCCACAGAATTGACCACGCCGGCGAGCCTGCCGCACGACATTGAGGGCCTGCGCCGCTCCATCCGCGACGCGATGGTGCGGGTGGTAGGGCGCGACCCGACGGTGGCCAGCGATCGCGACTGGCTGGACGCCCTGGCATTCGCGGTCCGCGAACGCATGAGCGAACGCCGCATCCTGACCCAGCGCCAGTTCGCCGACGAGGACGTCAAACGGGTCTACTACCTCTCCATGGAGTACCTGATCGGGCGCATGCTCGAGGCCAATCTGCGCAACATGGGTATTCTCGACGAGGCCCGCGAAGCGCTCGCCGGTCTCGGCGTCGACTACGACACCATCTGTGGCCTGGAGGACGACGCCGCGCTGGGCAATGGGGGACTCGGACGCCTGGCCGCCTGCATCCTCGAATCGCTGGCCACCCAAGGCTATCCCGGCTACGGCTACGGCATCCGCTACGAATACGGCATGTTCCGTCAGCAATTCGAGCCATTCCGCCAGGTGGAGCACCCGGACAACTGGCTGCGCTACGGCAACCCCTGGGAGTTCCCGCGCGCCGAACGCAAGTACCCGATCCATTTTTGCGGCTACGTGGTCGAGCACCACGAACCCGACGGCGAGACCCGCTACACCTGGGAAGACGGCGAGGAAGTCCTGGCCATGGCCTACGACTACCCCACTGCGGGCTACGGCCGGCGCAACGTAAACAACCTGCGCCTGTGGGCAGCCAAGGCCACTCGCGACTTCGACCTCGACTACTTCAACAAGGGCGACTACGTCAGTTCGGTCGCCGACAAGAACGAATCGGAAAGCATCTCCATGGTGCTGTACCCGAACGACGCCACCGCGATCGGCAAGGAATTGCGCCTGAAGCAGGAGTACTTCTTCGTCTCCGCGTCGCTGCAGGACATCCTCGACCGCCACCAGGGCCTGGGATACGGCCTGGAGGTCCTGGCCGACAAGGTCGCGGTGCAGTTAAACGATACCCACCCGGCCATCGCGGTCGCCGAGCTGATGCGTCTGCTGGTGGACGTGCATCACCTGCGCTGGGAACGCGCCTGGGACATCTCGCGCCGGGTATTCGCCTACACCAATCACACCCTGATGCC
>SKNJ01000013.1 GCA_007120575.1 Thioalkalivibrio sp. | reverse complement strand
TGTTCCGCGAGGACCTGTTCCACCGCCTGAACGTGATCCGTATCCACGTCCCTGCGCTGCGCGAGCGTACCGAGGACATCCCGTTGCTGGTCCAGCACTTCATGGCGGAGGTCGCCCAGGAACTGGGGGTCGAGGCCAAGAGCATGCGTCCGGAGGTCATCGCGGAGTTGCAGCGGCTGCCGTGGCCCGGCAACGTGCGGCAGCTCGAAAACACCTGTCGGTGGCTGACCGTGATGGCCTCGGGGCGCGAAGTGCACCTGGACGACCTGCCTGCCGAGCTGCATTCGATGTCCGCCGAGGCGGTCCCGGAGGGCGCCGAGGCTGCTCCGGTTGCACCCCGCGACTGGACTCAGGAGGTCGCCCGCATCGCTCGGCAGCACTGGCAGCATGGTGACCGTGCGTTGCTCGATTCGCTGATGCCGCAGCTTGAGCGCACCCTGATCCGCGAGGCCCTCCAGACCACGGGCGGACACCGCCAGCAGGCCGCCGCCCTATTGGGCTGGGGGCGCAATACCCTGACGCGCAAGATCCAGGAGCTGGGGCTCGACGGCGACCCGGTCGAGCCGCGCTAGGGAAACACGGCTTGAATCGCGCGCACGGCGTTGCGCCTCGCATGTACCCGAGTGAATGCCCGGCAGTCACCGCGCCTTGTTCGCACGCAAAGTGACGCGAGCGTGCGATTCAATCCGTGTTTCCCTCGGAGCCTGTCGGAGGTGGGACTGATCTGCTGCGCGTGGGCAGGAGAGTGGTCCCTTTTTCCGCTCTCTCTCGTTACAGAGTTCCCACTATGCGCCTCGAAAGACCCAAAAATCGCCTCACTCTCCTGCCTCACGTTCGCGACGATCGCCCAAATCCGACAGGCTCCTAGCCGACCGTTGCGTAGCGGGTTGCGGACCCCAGCCAGCGTTCGATCAGCGCGGCGGCTCGCGGCGGGTCGTTTTCGATGCGTGCGGCGAGGGTGGTGGCCTCGTCCAGCAGGTCCTGGTCGCGTGACCAGTCGGCGACGCGGAAGCTGCGATCACCGGTCTGGCGCGTGCCCAGAAGTTCGCCGGGGCCGCGCAGTTTCAGGTCCACCTCCGCAATCTCGAAGCCATCGTCGGTGCGCCGCATCGCCTCCAGACGTTCGCGTGCGGTCTCACCCAGCGGGGGACGGTAGAGCAGCACGCAGGCCGAGGCCGTACTGCCACGTCCGACCCGCCCGCGCAGCTGGTGCAGCTGTGAAAGCCCCATGCGTTCGGCGTTCTCGATGATCATCAGGCTTGCGTTGGGCACGTCCACGCCGACCTCGATCACTGTGGTCGCCACCAGCAGGTCGATCGCGCCCGCGCGGAAGCGCTCCATCACCGCGTCGCGCTCGGGCCCCTTCATGCGTCCGTGGGCCAGCCCGATGGTCAGCTCCGGCAGCGCCTCGCGCAGGCGTTCGGCGGTGGCCTCGGCGGATTCCGCCTCCAGCTGCTCCGAGTCCTCCACCAGGGGGCAGACCCAGTAGGCCTGGGTGCCGGAGCCACAGGCGGCGCGGATGCGCTCGATCACCTCGTCGCGGCGCGCGTGGCTAATCAGCGCGGTGCGCACCGGGGTGCGCCCCGGCGGGCGTTCGTCGATCACCGAGCTGGCCAGCTCCGCATACAGGGCCATTGCCAGGGTGCGCGGGATCGGGGTGGCGGTCATGATCAGCTGATGCGGCATCCGGCTGTTGCCCTTGTCGCGCAGCGCCATGCGCTGGTGCACGCCGAAGCGGTGCTGTTCGTCGATGATCGCGAGCCCCAGGTGATGAAACCGCACCTCCTCCTGGAACAGGGCGTGGGTCCCGATCGCGACCTGGCGCTGTCCGCTGGCCAGTTCCGCGAGCAACTGGCCGCGCTCGCTGGCCGTCTGGCGCCCGCCCAGCCAGGCGATCGCGATGCCCAGTGGTTCCATCCACTGCGCAAGATTGCGCCCGTGCTGGCGGGCGAGCAGCTCGGTCGGGGCCATGAACGCCACCTGATAGCCGGCTTCCACCGCCGCCAGCGCGGCCGCGACCGCGACCAGGGTCTTGCCGGAGCCGACATCGCCCTGGACCAAGCGATTCATCGGTTGTGGCCGCGCGAGGTCGGCCAGGATCTCTCCGGTAACACGCTCCTGTGCGCCGGTAGGTTCGAAGGGGAGCTGCTCGCGCAGCTGTTGCCACAGCGCGCCCGGGGGCTGGATGATCGGTGCGCTGCGTGTGTCCGCGGGCATCCGGCTCTGCCGCATGCGCGCGAGTTGGTGGGCGCAGAGCTCTTCGAGGGCCAGCCGCGTGCGCGCCGGGCTGCGGTTCTCCGGGCTGTCCAGGGCGGCCAGCGCCTGGGCCTGCGCCGGCGGGTGATGGAGCTGCTCAAGGGCGGTGTGCAGGCCAGGCAGGCCCCGCCGGGTCAGTTCCGGCAGCAGGTCGGGCAGGGCCTTCATTCCCGGCAGGGCGTGCGCGACCAGCTGCCGCAGCAGCTTCTGCGAGACGCCCTCGGTGGTTGGATAGATCGGGGTCAGGTGCGACTCCATGGCCGGCGGAGTATCACCCACCGTCTGGATCTCCGGGTGCACGCATTCCAGTGCACCAGGCATGCCACGGGGCTCGCCGAAGGCGCGGATGCACGTGCCGGGACGCAGGCGGCGCTGCTGGTTGGCCCCGAAGTGGAAAAACCGCAGCAGGATCTGTGCCTGGTCATCGACCAGGGTGACCACCAGCATGCGTCGGCGCCGGTGGACCACCTCGGCGTGGGTGACGTGCCCCTCGAACAACGCGGCCAGCCCCGGGCGCAGCGCGGCGATCGGTGTCAGCCGCGTGCGGTCCTCGAAGCGCAGGGGCAGATGGAACAGCAGGTCCCCGGCCTGATTCAGCCCCAGATTCGCGAGCCGTTCGGCAACCGCCGGCCCGACACCCCGGAACCCTGTTAGCGGCGCCTGCAGCTCCACCGGGATCGTCGCGCCCGGGTCAGCCGCGCGGGCACCAGGCGATTGCGTCCATCTCTACCTGGGCGCCCTTGGGCAGGGCGGCCACGCCAATCGCGGCGCGCGCCGGATAGGGTTCGGCAAACACCTCGCTCATGATCTCGTTGACTACCGGGAAATGGGTCAGGTCGGTCAGGAAGATGTTGAGCTTGGCGATGTCCGCGGTGCCCGCGCCTGCTGCCTCGAGCACCGCGGCGAGGTTCGCGAACACCTGACGGATCTGTTCCTCGATGCTGCCGCCGACCAGCTCCATGGTTTCCGGATGCAGCGGGATCTGGCCGGACAGGTACAAGGTGTCGCCGGTACGCACGGCTTGCGAATAGGGGCCGATAGCGGCCGGAGCGTTTTCGGTCTGGATGATCTCGCGCGACATTGGGGGCCTCTGCAAGGGTTGCGGTGACTCGCGAACCTTACCGTATTCATGCGTTGCCCGGCAGGGGACATCCGTGTTTTTGGCGTCTCGTTCGCACCGCAGTGGCAGACGCTGCGCTGGCTCGCGTGTCTCCGGTGGTTTCGCCTTGGCTGGTGATGGCTGAGCCAGGCCGGAACCGCCGTAAACCCAAGCGCCGGCCCCTGGCCCAGCCTCCGACGGGCACGCGGCCGAGGTGCGGCGAGCCGGTCAGCCGCGCTGGCGAGCGATGCGCAGGACGTCCTTGAGGCGTCGCAGGCCGCGCATGATCTGCGCCAGATGCTGTCGGTCGCGAACCGTCAGCAGAAAGGTCATCGCGGTGGAATGACCGTCCTGCTCGTTGAAGCAGATGTGCTCGATATTGGACCCGTGATCGGCAATCACCGCGGCCATGTCCGCCAGCGCCCCGCGCCGGTTGGCGGTGCGGGTGCGGATCGCCGCGGTAAATTGCATCTCGGGGTCGTGCGACCATTCGAGCGCGATCGTGCGATCGGCGCGGTCACGCCCCTCGTGCTGCACATTCCGGCACTTCTCCCGATGTACCACCAGGCCGCGCCCGGCGCTCAACTGGCCGATGATCGGGTCTCCCGGGATCGGGTGGCAGCAGCGCGCATAGCTCAGGACCAGCCCTTCCGTGCCCTTGATCGCGAGACTCTGCCCGGGTGGCGCCCCCTCTTCCGTGTCGTCACCGGCCTCGGTGCCTTCCATACCTACAAGCTGGCGCCCGACCAGAGAGGCCATGCGGTTCCCCAGCCCGATGTCCTCCAGCAGCTTGTCGAGGTCGGGGAGCTGCATGGCGTCCAGCAGGGCGTCCAGACGTCCGGGGGAGACGTGCTTGAGGCTGGTGCCCAGGCCACCGAGGGCCTTGTCCAGCAGCCGTTGCCCCAGCGCCCGGGCCTCGTCGGTCTGCATGGATTTCAGACAATGGCGGATACCAGTGCGGGCCTTTCCGGTAACCACGAACGACAGCCATGCCGGGTTCGGCCGCGCGCCCTCGGCGGTGACAATTTCCACTGTCTGCCCGCTCTGCAGGCGCACCGACAGCGGTGCCAGCTGGCGGTCGATCTTCGCCGCCACGCAGCGGTTCCCGACGTCCGAGTGCACCGCGTAGGCAAAGTCGATCGGTGTCGCATCGCGCGGCAGGACCAGGATGTCGCCCCCCGGGGTAAAGGTGTAGACCTCGTCGGGGAACAGGTCGACCTTCACGTTCTCCAGAAACTCGATGGAATTGCCGACACTGTTCTGAATTTCCAGTACGTCCTTGAGCCATTCGCGGGCCCGGCTCTGGGCGGTGCGGCTGGACTCACTGCCGGCCTTGTACTGCCAGTGTGCGGCGATCCCGCTCTCGGCCACGCGATCCATCTCGGTGGAGCGGATCTGCACCTCGATAGGGATGCCCTGGGGGCCGAACAGGATGGTGTGCAGTGACTGGTAGCCGTTGGACTTGGGGATCGCGATGTAGTCCTTGAAGCGTCCCGGTACCGGTTTGTAGAGATTGTGCACCACCCCGAGGGAGCGATAGCAGGTGTCCACGTCGTCGACGACGATGCGGATGGCGAAGACGTCGAACACCTCCTCGAACGAGTGGTGCTTGTCGCGCATCTTGCGGTAGATGCTGTACAGACTCTTCTCGCGCCCGGAGATGCGCCCGACGATCCCGGAGGCCTCCATGCGCGAGCAGATCGCCTGCTCGATGTTCTTCATCGGTTCGCGGCGGTTGCCGCCGGATCGATGCACAGCGCGCTCGAGTACCGCGGCGCGCCACGGGTGCTTGGCCGAGAAGCCGAGTTCCTCCAGCTCGCGGCGCATGGCATTCATGCCCAGGCGCTGCGCGATCGGGGCGTAGATCTCCAGGGTTTCCTTGGCGATGCGCCGGCGCTTGTCCGGGCGCATTACGCCGAGGGTGCGCATGTTGTGCAGGCGGTCGGCCAGCTTGATCAGGATCACCCGGATGTCGCGGGTGATCGCCAGCATCATCTTGCGGAAATTCTCGGCCTGCGCCTCGGCCTTCGACTGGAAATGCAGGTGGGTCAGCTTGGAGACGCCGTCGACCAGCTCCGCGACCTCCTCGCCGAACTCGGCATGGATGCGGTCCTTGCTGGTGGCGGTGTCCTCCATCACGTCGTGCAGGATGGCGGCGCTGATGGCCTGGTGATCCATCCGCATCTCGGCCATGGTGCGGGCCACGGCGAGCGGGTGATAGATGTAGGGTTCCCCGGTCTTGCGGGTCTGGCCTTCGTGGGATTCCGCGCCCAGCAGGTAGGCACGATAGACTTCCTCGACCTCGGCCGGCTCGAGGTAGGTCTCGAGCTCGGAGCACAGGTCGCTGATCAGGAAACGGGTCGAGTCCCCCGCAGTCGGGGCAGCGTTCCCGGGCGCTGGGATCCCAGCGGCCATGCCGGGATCCTCTACCGTTCGTCGGCTTCCAGCTGTTCCAGATGGCGGATGGTGCTGAAGTCCAGCATCTGGGTCTGGGGCCGTTCGTCGTGTTCGTCGAATACCTCAAGGCCGACCAGGCCTTCGGCAATCTCGCGCAGCGCGATCACCGTGGGCTTGTCGTTGTCCTCGGAGACGCGGGGTTCCTTGCCGTGGGCGATATGCCGCGCGCGGCGCGCGGCCATCAGTACCAGCTGGAAACGGTTCTCGACATTTTCGAGGCAGTCCTCGACGGTCACGCGTGCCATGGGATACTCCGGTTAATCAGTTGTCTGGAAATGCATGTTACGCCGAGCCCGACGCACCCGCCAGCAGATTCCGTATGGTGGACGCGGATCGGACCTCCTGCTCCACGGTGCGCAGCCGGTTGGCGCGAAAGATACTGGTCAGGTCACGCACCGCCTGGTCGAAGTCGCTGTTCACGACGGTGTAGTCGTATTCGCGGAAATGCGTGCTGTCCGATTCGGCATCGCGCAGGCGGCGCTGGATCACCTCTTCGCTGTCCTGCCCGCGCCCGCGCAGGCGGCGTTCCAGCTCCTCGCGCGACGGAGGCAGGATGAAGATCGAGTGGGCATCCGGGACCGCCGCGCGGATCTGGCGCGCGCCCTGCCAGTCAATCTCCAGGATCACGTCCACGCCCGCCTCCAGGCGCTGTTCCACGCTGGTGCGTGCGGTGCCGTAGAAGTTGTCGAATACCTTGGCATGCTCCAGCAGCTGACCGTCCTCGATCATCCCGAGAAAGTGTTCGGCGGTCACGAAGTGGTAGTGCTGGCCGTCGAGCTCGCCGGGGCGTGGCGCGCGGGTGGTATGCGACACCGAAACCTCGATTCCCTCTTCCTGTTCCAGCAGTGCGGCGACCAGGCTGGTCTTGCCCGCGCCGGAAGGGGCCGAGACGATATAGAGGGTGCCGCGAACGGTCGGGTTGGGAGCGGTCATGAATGCGTTCGCAGGACTGAGAGTGCCGGGTGGCCTCGCCGGAGGGCGCGGCAGGCGAAAAAACAGGAAATGGTCGGAGTGAAAGGATTCGAACCTTCGACCCCTGCCTCCCGAAGGCAGTGCTCTACCAAGCTGAGCTACACTCCGATACCAAGCCCGTTATTCTGCCGCCTTCTGGTGGCGTTGTCCATGCCTCCGGGTGATGGAATCACGCGCGCGGTTTGGCCCGCCGACCGTCGGGGGTTCAGTGGTCCCGGCCGACCGCGAAGCGGGCCAGGTCCACCAGGGCCTGGCGGTGGGGCGATTCCGGCAGCGTCGCGACCGCATCGATGGCGCTGGCGGTCTCGGTCTCGGCGCGTTCCCGCGCAAAGTCCAGTGCGCGGGTCGCCTGCACGATCTCCAGCACCTCTTTCACCGAGTCGCGGCCGCCGGATTCGATGGCCTGGCGCACGACCGCGCGCTGCTCCGCGCTGCCGACCCGCAGCGCGTGAATCAGTGGCAGCGTGGGCTTGCCCTCGGCGAGGTCGTCGCCCATGCGCTTGCCGGTCAGCTCTGCGTCCGCTGAATAGTCCAGCACGTCGTCGATCAGCTGGAATGCGGTGCCCAGATGCATGCCATAGGCGGCCAGGGCCTGCTCCTCGGCCTCCGGGCGTGCGCCGAGGACCGCGCCGAGCCGGCAGGCGGCCTCGAACAGCTTGGCCGTCTTTGACTGGATCACGTGCATGTAGCGTTGCTCGTCGACGTCGGCATCGTGGCAGTTCATCAACTGCATCACCTCTCCCTCCGCGATCACGTTGGTCGCGTGCGACAGGATCTCCATCACTCGCATCGAACCAACCTCCACCATCATCTCGAACGCGCGCGAGTACAGGAAGTCGCCCACCAGCACCGCCGCCTCGTTACCAAAGATGTGGTTGGCGGTCTCGTTGCCGCGGCGCATCTCCGATGCATCCACCACGTCGTCGTGCAACAGGGTGGCGGTATGGATGAATTCGACGACCGCGGACAGTACCACCGGCTCCGGCCCGCGCACCCCGCAGGCGCGCGCCGACAGGGTGGCCAGCAGCGGGCGCAGGCGCTTGCCGCCACTGTGAATAATGTAGTGGCCCAGTTGATTGATCAGCACCACCGGCGACTGCAAGCGTTCGCGGATGCACTGATCGACCGCCTGCATGTCGTCTGCAGCCAGTTCTCGGATTGCGTCGATGGACATGGGCTTGGGCGGGCCTGGCTCGTGGATCGGGAGCGGGGTGGGGAGGACCGCTCGCATGCTAGGTAAGCGGTTGGCGGAGTGTCAAGCGCGAAACGCGCCCGGCGACGTTGACCCTGCGGCACTGTACTGCTAGCATTCCCGCCCTTTCGCGAGACCAGACAGAGCCCTGGTCCCGGCCAGTGTTATCGCAACGGAGTCCCAACGAAATGTACGCGATCATCGCAACAGGTGGAAAACAGTACCGTGTCGCCGAAGGCGACGTGATTCGCATCGAAAAGCTCGAGGCCGAGGCCGGCTCCGAGGTCGAGTTCGACCAGGTGCTGATGGTCGGTGCGGGTGAGGATGTCCGTGTCGGGGCCCCGCTGGTCGATGGTGGCAAGGTGACCGCCAAGGTCGAAGAGCATGGCCGCGCCAAGAAGATCCGCATCATGAAATTCCGGCGGCGCAAGCACTCCCAGAAGCAGATGGGGCACCGTCAGCATTACACCACCGTGCGCATCACCGGCATCGCCGGCTGATCCGCTGCGCGGCACCGCAAGTTATCAGGAGAACTGAAGCATGGCACATAAGAAGGCAGGCGGGAGCACCCGCAACGGGCGCGATTCCGAGAGCAAACGCCTCGGCGTGAAGCGTTTTGGCGGCCAGGTCGTGCGCGCGGGCAACATCCTCGTGCGCCAGCGCGGGACGCAGTATCATCCCGGCGAGAACGTGGGTTGCGGCAAGGACCACACGCTGTTCGCCAAGGTGGATGGCGAGGTCGTCTTCAAGGTGGCGGGCCCGCACAGCCGGCGCTTCGTGAGCATTCAGCCGCGTCAGTAATCGCGCGCCGAACGCGCTAGCGCTGGTTGAAAAGCCCCGTTCAGCGGGGCTTTTCTGTTTTCGGGCGCCGGGCGTTCCCTCGCGGCATACGGACGTGCCGCGCGAGTCGTTCACCGCGGGTGCTCGACTCTGAAGCAAGTTGCGAATCACTGCAGCAGCGCCGACCAAGCCGGGATGATCTGGTGCGGCGTCCCGCCGGGGAGGTACCGAGCGCCTCCCCGGCTCACGAGTTCCGGGAAGCGACACGATGAAATTCATAGACGAGGCAACCATCACCGTAAAGGCCGGCGACGGCGGGAATGGCTGTGTCGGTTTCCGGCGCGAGAAATACATCCCGTTCGGCGGGCCGGATGGCGGCGATGGCGGTGATGGTGGTTCGGTATGGCTGGTCGGCAGCGAGAGCCTGAACACCCTGGCGGACTTTCGTTATCAGCGTCGTTTCGATGCCGCGCGCGGCCAGAACGGAATGGGGCGCAATCGTACCGGGGCTTCGGGCGAGGATCTCGAGATCGAGGTGCCGGTTGGCACCCAGGTGCACGATGCCGATACCGGCGAACTGCTGGGCGATGTCACCCAGCCGGGGCAGCGCCTGCTGGTCGCTCAGGGCGGTTTCCATGGACTGGGCAATACCCGCTACAAGAGCTCCACCAACCAGGCACCACGCCAGAGCAAGCCCGGTACCCCGGGCGAGCTGCGGCGTCTGTCCCTGGAGTTGATGGTGCTCGCGGATGTCGGCCTGCTGGGATTGCCGAACGCCGGCAAGTCCACGTTGCTGGCACGTGCCTCGGCCGCGCGCCCGAAGATCGCCGATTATCCGTTTACCACGCTGATCCCGCAGCTGGGGGTGGTCCGCATCGGCCCCAGCCAGAGCTTCGTGATGGCCGATATCCCGGGCCTGATCGAGGGTGCTGCCGAGGGGGCGGGCCTTGGCACCCGCTTCCTCAAGCATCTGGCGCGTACCCGCCTGTTGCTTCATGTGGTGGACGTGGCACCACCCGATCCCGACGCCGATCCGCTGCGGGATATGCAGACTGCGCTGACCGAACTCGAGCGCCACAGCGAGCAGCTGGCCGGCCTGCCGCGCTGGCTGGTCCTGAACAAGAAGGAGCTGCTGGATACGGAGGCGCTTGCGCAACTGGTGGCGCGGGTGCGTGAAACGATAGGGCCCGACCGCCCGGTGTTCACCATTTCGGCGGCCACCGGCGACGGCGTCGACGAACTGCTGCAGGCCGTGATGCGCTGGATCGAGTCCGCCGAAGCGGAACCGTCGCCGGTGACCGCGTCCGACGACCCTGGAGAGCCGTGATGAGCCAGCAGGGAGCGACCCGCGAACTCCCCGCCATCCATCGGGTGGTCATCAAGATCGGCAGCGCTCTGATCACCGCCGACGGCGCCGGACTGGACCGCCCGGCCCTGGAGTCCTGGGCCCACCAGATTGCCGCCCTGCGCCGGCGTGGGCTGGAAGTGATCCTGGTCTCCAGCGGCGCGGTCGCCGAGGGCATGCGGCGCCTGGGCATGGCCGAGAGGCCGCATCAGCTGCACCACCTGCAGGCCGCGGCGGCTGTCGGTCAGATGGGGCTGGTGCAGGCCTACGAGCGCGAATTCGCGGGCCATGGCATCCATGCCGCCCAAGTCCTGCTGACCCACGACGATCTGGCCGACCGCAGCCGTTACCTGAATGCACGCAGCACCATCCAGGCCTTGCTCGAGATGGGCACGATCCCGGTGGTGAACGAGAACGATACGGTCGCCTACGAGGAGATCCGGCTGGGCGACAATGACACCCTGGCCGCCCTGGTCGCGAACCTGGTGGTGGCCGACCTGCTGCTGATCCTCACCGACCAGGAGGGCCTGTTCGACCGTGATCCGCGCAAGCACGCGGATGCACGTCTGATCCCGGAGGGTCGGGCGGCGGATCCGGCGTTGCACCGCTTCGTGGCCACCGAGTTCGGCCGCCTGGGCCGCGGTGGCATGGCAACCAAGCTCAACGCCGCCGAGCGCGCCGCACGTTCCGGCACGCATACCGTGATCGCCTCCGGCCGCGAGGCCGGCGTGATGTCGCGAGTACTCCAGGGCGAGGCCCTGGGCACCTGGCTGAAACCGGATCGCGAGCCCCTGGCGGCGCGCAAGCGCTGGATCGCCGACCAGCTGCATTCGCGGGGCGATCTGCGCCTGGACGCGGGTGCCGCGCGCGTGTTGCGCGAGGCTGGCCGCAGCTTGCTGCCGGTCGGGGTGGTGGGGGTGGAGGGCGACTTCCGGCGCGGCGAGGTGGTCACCTGCCTGGCCCCGGACGGCACCCCGGTGGCGCGTGGCCTGACCAACTACGCGGCCAGCGAGATTGCCCGGATCCAGGGCGAGCAGGCCGACCGTGTCGAGGCGATCCTCGGTTACCAGCTCGAACCCGAACTGATCCACCGCGACAACATGGTCCTGCTCTGAT
>SKNJ01000335.1 GCA_007120575.1 Thioalkalivibrio sp. | reverse complement strand
GAAGCTGGGTCGATGGTTCGGTGTGCGAGAAGGAGTTCGAGAGATGGCTTATGGACGAGGCGCGGTATTGTGGCTGGTTGCGGCGGTGATGCCCGCGGGGGCGCAGGTGTATCAGTGCGAGGGTCCGGATGGAGTAATGGTGTTCTCGGATTCGGCGTGTGCGCCGACGGCGGAGGAACTCGAGGTCGAGGAAGGGTACCGGGGGGATGCGCGCTCCCGAGCCCATGGCGAGCGCCTGCGGGTCGAGCAATTGCGCCATCGGGAGCAGCGCGAGAAGGAAGCGGCCCTGCGCCAGGAGACCGGCAGCGACGAGCCGCGGGAGAACCCGGTCGAGGCGCGTACACGCTGGCGTAACATGGCGGTGTCCGGACGTGTCGCGGTCGGCATGCCGGAGGCGTTTGTGAGGCGGTCGTGGGGTGATCCGGATCGGATCAACCGCAGTACGCGTTCTGCGGGAACCAGGGAGCAATGGGTCTATCGGCGGGACCGGTCACGGGCCCAGTACGTCTACATGGAAGGAGGTGTGGTGACCTCGATCCAGCATTAGTCGAGCGCGCGGCGATTCGTAAAGGCGTGCTGCTGGGGGCTGCGGGGGCCGTTGCCGGCGCCCCGCAGGGGGTCAGATGGCCTTGCGGCGGATGGCCAGGGTGCCGGCTTTGGCGCTGGTGGTGGTACCTTTGGCCGCTCCCGGCTTGCCGGTCGGCTTCCTGCGCGCGCCGGCATAGGCGGCGCGCTTGCGGTTGGCCGGTGCCGGGCCACGCTTGGCCCCGGCTGGCTTGCTGAAGGACTTGGGGGTTTCACTTGCCGCCGGCTTCTCGCTTCGCGGCTTGGTCGTCTTGCGCGGGGCGGACTTGCGCGTGTCATCCTGGCTTTCTGTCTGGCCCGGGCGCGGCGCCTGAAGGGTCAGCTCGAGCTTGCGGTTGGCGACGTGGATGTTACCCAGGCGACGAATCGAGGCTTCGTCCAGTGACGCCGGGAGATCCACATGGCTGTGGTCGTCGCGCAGGCCAATGCGACCGATCTCGCGACCGTTCAGGCCACCCTCGTTGGCCAGGGCGCCTACGATGGCCCCCGGCGCTACGCCGTTGTTGCGGCCCACCGGCATGTAGTAGCGCACCATGTCGGCTTCCGGCTCGCGATCCTTGCCGCGCGACGGACGTTCGTTCCGGGGCTTGGTGTCCCGGCGGTTGTTGCCGCGCTCGGAATAGGGGGCGCGGGCGGCGGCCTGCAGCGGGTCGGTACCCTGGCTGGCATTGGCATCCAGTGGACTGCCCGCGGTAGCCAGCGCGACCAGTGCCGTCGCCAGTTCACGTTCGGAAACGCCACTGTCGGCCAGCAGGCGGTCGACCAGTGCTTCGTGTCCGGCATTCTGTGCGTTGCCCAGGAGGGTCTGCACGCGTTCGGCGAACCGCGTCTCGCGGCGGGCCTGTACGGCCTGGCGGTCGGGGACTTGCTGTTCGCGCACCGGCTTGCCGGTGAGGCGTTCGATGTCCTTCAGCATGCGGCGCTTGCGCGGCTCCAGGAACAGGATGGCGCGGCCCTTGCGCCCGGCGCGGCCGGTGCGGCCGATGCGGTGAACGTAGACCTCGGCATCGCCGGGGGCATCGAAGTTGAAGACGTGACTGATGCGCGGCACATCGATGCCGCGGGCGGCGACGTCAGTCGCGACGACGACGTCCAGGCGGCCATCGCGCAGGTCACTGACGACACGCTCGCGCTCGCCCTGTTCCATGTCGCCGTTCAGCGCGGAGGCGGCGATGCCGGCCTGGCCGAGCGCATCGGCAATTTCGACCGTGGAGGCCTTGGTGCGGGCGAAGACGACCGCGCCGTCCAGGCCGTCCTCGGTCTCCATCAGGCGGGTCAGGGCCTCCAGCTTGTGGCGGTGGTCGACCAGGCAGTAGCTCTGGTCGATGTCGGTGCCTGCTTCGTTGCCGGCGCCGATGCGGATCTCTTCCGGCTCGCGCATGTGGCGGTGCGCGATGCGGCGGATGGGGGCCGGCATGGTGGCGGAGAACAGGGTGGTCTGACGGGTTTCCGGGGTCTGCTCCAGGATCCACTCGATCTCTTCGACAAAGCCCATGCGCAGCATCTCGTCGGCTTCGTCCAGCACCACGACGCGCAGGGCGTCGAGCCGGAGGGTGCCGCGTTTGATGTGGTCGACCACGCGACCGGGCGTGCCGACGATGATCTGCGGGCCCTTGCGCAGGGCACGCAGCTGCTCGCCCATCGGCTGGCCGCCGTAGACCGGCAGGACGTCGATGCCATCGAAGCCACGGGCGAATTCGGTAAGGGCGCCGGCGACCTGGTTGGCCAGCTCGCGGGTGGGGGCCAGGACCAGTGCCTGGGGCACACGCTGGCTGGCGTCCATCAGGTCGATCAGCGGCAGGCCGAAGGCGCCGGTCTTGCCGGTACCGGTCTGGGCCTCGCCCAGCACGTCGCGGCCTTTCAGCAGCGCGGGGATGCACGCGGTCTGTACCGGGGTCGGGGTGGAAAAGCCCATATTCGACAGGACATGGACCAGCGACTCGGAAAGCCCGAGCTGGGAGAAGGAGGGGGTATCGGACATTGGGGGTACTCACACAGGCCGGAAACGAAGGCCCGGCGAAAATCGGATGGCAAATGCCAATCCCGCATCATACACGAAACCGGCGGTGAGCGATGGGGGCCGCGCACTATCCGCACCCTGGCTGCGTATGTGCGCATCGCGATAGTGGTATCCCCTGATTAACTTGTGGATTTTCTGCAAGTCTTCTCTATTCTTGTGGCCGGGTGGCCCCGGGGGTGCTGTGTGCGGCAGGGCCCGTGGGCCCCACGGAAGGGATTGTGGTGGCCGGTCGGGTTCGAACAATCCGGTACGCGCGAGGGCTGCAGTCCCACCCATAACGTCGAGGGAACGGAGGAGACGAAAGATGGAGCGAAGAGACTTTCTGAAGGGCAGTGTGGCCCTTTCGGCCGGGTTGGTCGTACCCGGTACGGCGGGGCTGCTGGCCTGGTCGCCGCGCGCAGACG
>SKNJ01000065.1 GCA_007120575.1 Thioalkalivibrio sp. | reverse complement strand
TGGCCGTATGCATGATGTAGGCCGGGCTGGTGGGATCCCAGGCGGTGTAGCCGCGGGCGGCACTGGTCATCCGCAAGCTGCCATTGGGGAACGAAGAGCCGTCCGGTTCGCCCTTGATCAGGAGGCTGCCGGTAAACTCGGTGATGGCCCCGCCATCGGCATTGGTAAGGATGAATCCGTCGTGCTTCTCGGCGGTGATGTTGGTCATCGGGTAGAAGATGTGCGAGAAGAATTTGGCACCCTTTGACATCGCCCATTCCTTCATCGCCGCCGCGACCACGTCGGCCGTTGCGGGGTCCAGGGGGCTCCCGGTCTGTACGGTATTCTTCATGGCCTTGAAGGCGCTCTTCGACAGTGAGTCCTCCATCGTCGCGAGGTTGAACACGTCGCTTGCCCAGATTTTGCTGAGTGGCAGCGGCAACTCCACCGGCATGGGTTTGCGGCTGGTGATGGCATTGATGGCTGCGGCCCGGGTGGCATTTGCGGTCATGGGGTACCTTCCTGTCGGCGGGATCCCGTTTCCGGGTCCGGAAAATGGTGGTGGACAGCGATTAAGCACAATTCAGTCCAATTGCTGTGCGGCACCCGATTTATTACCGGTGGTGCGTTCGAATGGCTCCTGGTCAAATGGGAGTTTTCGGCCTTAAGTGTTTGATCGACAGATGCCTTTTGGGTCGCTTGTCGGGCGCTCCAGCGGCACCCCTGCCTTGGCGCCAGATGCACCTCGAACACAGTAAGGTTGCCAACCCATAAGCCATCTCACGATTCGCCCGCCACCGTACGCACCATGACAGTGCACGGGCCGGCAGGGCGACCACGTCGAAAGCGGCGGTTCGACCGCCTATACTTCTGGGAGCCAGCGACATTCCGGCGAAGAGCCCGGCAGGTCTCCGTTGGACTGCCCGCTGTCGCGTTGAACGGTAGACCTGCCGTCCCCGAGCCGGGGATCGATTCATGCCGGCCGCCCCAGGGGTAGGACCGATGCCACCAGACCACGATGCCGCCAACGATGCAACGCGGGCCGACCGGATCCTCGACACCGCGCTGGCACTGGGCGAACTCCGCGGGTGGGAATCGCTTCACCTGCACCACATCGCCCGGGAGTTGGACATTCCCCTGTCCGAAATCCATCGGCATTTCCGCCAGAAGGACGACCTGACCGAGGCCTGGTTCGACCGGGCCGATCGGGCACTGCTGGCCGTGTCGGAGATGCCGGGGTGGACCGCCCTCGCGCCGCGCGAGCGGCTGTTCCAGGCGATCACGGCCTGGCTGGACGCGCTCCGCCCGCACCGCCGGCTGACCCGAGCCATGCTGGGTTACAAGCTGCACCCCGAGCATCTGCATCTCCAGGCCCACGGCCTGACCCGGATCAGCCGAACGGTACAGTGGATCCGTGAGGTGGCCCAGCTGCCCGCAACCGGCGTGCGCCAGGAGGCGGAGGAGGTCGTACTCACGAGCATCTATCTCGCGACGCTCGGCCAATGGCTGCGGGACGAATCCCCCCACTCCAGTGCGACGCGCAAGCTGTTGCAGCGCTTGCTCGGCACCGCGGAAAGCGTCGCCAACGGGGTCGGAAGGTGGCTGCCCGGCTCGCCCCGAGAGTCATGACCCGAGGCCGCCAGGCCTTCGTCGCGAGCCAGCTCGGTGGATACGGTCACTCACGCGCTGCTCGGTGCACTGGTTGCCCAGACCACCGCGACCGCACGCAGCCGGCTGACCTCGGGCCAGCGATTGACCCTCGGTGCTGCAGCCGGCGCCCTCCCGGACATCGACTTCCTGGGCTTCCCGTTCGCCCCACTGGTGTTTCTTGCCGACTGGCACCAGGGACTGACGCACTCGGTACTTCTTCTCCCGCTCTGGGCAGCGTTATCGGCGGCGGTCTTCGTATGGCTGACGGGGCGGCGGGCGGCGCTGGCCGAGGCGGCGCTGGTGGCCGGACTCGCCATCGCCTCGCATATCGTGTCCGACGTGATCACCGCGTACGGCACCCAGGTTCTGGCCCCGCTCTCGGATCGGCGAGTGGCACTGGACCTAGTGTTCGTGATCGATCCTTTCTTCACCGCCATCATCCTGCTGGCACTGGTCGTGAGTCACCGGGCCGGCGCACGCCGTGTGGCGATCGCGTTGACCGGTCTGGCCGTGCTGGCCACCTATGTGGGGGGGCTGGCGTGGCTGCAGCGCCAGGCGCTCGACCTTGGCCGGTCCACGGCGCAGGCGCAGGCATGGAACGCCGGTCAGGTTGTTGCGCTGCCGCAGCCGTTCTCCCCCTTCCACTGGGCGGTGATCGTCGTCGAGGAAGACCGGTATCACCGTGCATGGGTGAATCTCGCGGGACACCCGCCCCCGGTGCCTGACCTGCCCGGCCTGTCCGGGGCGAGGGCACTGGCCGGCTCCTATCGGGGGCGTAACGAACTGCAGTGGGAGTCCTGGCATCGGCATGGCGAGAGCCCGTCGGAACGGGAGCTGGCCGCATCCCTGTGGGAGCGCCCGGAGTTCGATCCTTTCCGCCGCTTCGCGGTCCTGCCGAGCCTGTCGCGGATCGACCGGCACGATCCAGGCACCTGCGTCTGGTTCACCGATCTTCGCTATGACCTGCCGGTGCTGCCCGAGACCTTTCGGTACGGCTTCTGCCGCGACGACCCGGACGGCGCCTGGCACCTCTACCGGTTGCGCTATTTCACCGAGGACCGCCGGCAGCGCCTGTAGCCGTCGCGCGGGCGCTCGACGGTGCTGCTTGGCGGTCCGCGGCCGGTCGATCCGCGAGCAGCAGGGAGAGGGCACGCAGGGCCATCAGTGCGAGGGACTCCGGGGCGTCTCCATCTGCCCGATTCGGCCAGATCTGCCTATGATCTGATCCGAACGCGCTACCCCGAGTCCCTGATCCATGCCATGACCGAAATCAAAGCGAAGGCGGCCGGAGTGACAGAAGCGCCGACCGAAGCGGAGTCCGGCTAAAAGAGCCCGGCTGACGCCAGAAAGGGAAGGGGGCGCCAAGAGGACAAAGACGATGAATACGGGAAAT
>SKNJ01000280.1 GCA_007120575.1 Thioalkalivibrio sp. | reverse complement strand
TTTTCCCCGCTGGCCGCCCCGGACCCAACCCGTCCGGGAGACGCCCGGCACCAGGCCGCCCGGTACACACCCGCCGTGCAGGTCCTGCGCGAACGTGTGCCCGGACTCCGCATCAGCCCCTGCGGCCCGTCCCGCTTTAGGCAGCCAGCCGGCGCGCGCGTTCCCGATGCACCGCCACCTGGCCAGAACGCTGCATCTGTCCTATGCTCCGGCACGTGCACGTTCTCAGGGAGGAGACGACCATGCACACCATTCGTGCCTGCTCGGGCCTTGGCGCCATCGAGCTCGTAGTCACGTTGAGCATCCTGGCGATTCTGCTCACCCTCGCGGCCCCCCGCATGAGCCAGACGCTCGAACGCCAGCGCCTGACCGGAACCACCCACAGCCTGCTCAACGCCCTGCACCAGGCGCGTAGCGAGGCAGTGAAACGTAACCACCGCGTCACCCTCTGCCCGTCGCAGGACGGCGAATGGTGCCGCGAAGACGGCGAGTGGTCCGAGGGCTGGATCCTGTTCGCGGATACCGGCAGCACCGGCCAGCGCCAGCCGGACGACGAACTGATCGCCTACCAGGCCCTCGCCACCGGCGCGTCCATCACGCCGAACCAGCCGGTCGAGCACTATGTCTCCTACGTCGCGCGCGGGACCACGCGCCGCACCAGCGGGGCACTGCAGATGGGCAGCCTGTGGGTCTGCGTCGAAGGCCGGGGTCGGCGCGTGATCGTCAGCAGCGTAGGCCGCCCACGCAGCGAACCGGCCAGTTGCTAGCACCACCCGCAGGTGCCCACCCCCCGGCCGATGGGACGCCAGCCAGCCCCCAATCGCCGAGAGGGCTCGGCTCCTACATGCCCCGGGCCACCCGTACCGCAGGAGGCCAGCCCCCTGGCCGATCGGGCGCCAGCCAAGCCCCCAATCGCCGAGGGGGCTCGGCTCCTACATGCCCCGGGCCACCCGTACCGCAGGAGGCCAGCCCCCTGGCCGATGGGACGCCAGCCAAGCCCCCAATCGCCGAGAGGGCTCGGCTCCTACATGCCCCGGGCCACCCGTACCGTAGGAGGCCAGCCCCCTGGCCGATGGGGCGCCAGCCAGCCCCCAATCGCCGAGAGGGCTCGGCTCCTACATGCCCCGGGCCACCCGTACCGCAGGAGGCCAGCCCCCTGGCCGATGGGGCGCCAGCCAGGCCCCCGGTTGCCGAAGGGGCTCGGCCCCCGCGTACCCGGAACCCGGAACCCCCGGTTACCAGCAATCCACTGGCGTACGGTTCGACGAACCGCCGGTCACATCCAGGGTAATCGTCGGGCAACTCGTGTCATTCGCCTGCTGGCCCTTGGCCGTGGCCGTAGCCGTAAAGGCAGATCCGGAAGACGCGGTGATGGCCAGGTCGTAATGACCATCGGCGGACTCGTCGCTGAGTCCAAGACCATTCGGGCGCGCCGTGGTCAATTGGGCATCGTTTGCATACGCGGCGTTGTTGGCCCGCCAGCGCTCCTGCTCCAGCTGGATGCGCAGCAGGGCATCGTGTGCATCCGCCCGCTGCGACTTGAGGATATGATTCTGGTAGGACGGATAGGCAATCACCGCCAGGATCGCAACGATCGCCACCACGATCATGACTTCGATCAGGGTGAACCCGGTGTTCTTCCACTGTTTCCCTCGCATGGCCCACCTCTCGCTTGTTGCCTGCGCCTGGTTCGATTCCACCACAGCCCCCCGCCGGAAGGGTCCGCTAATCCACGAACGGTATCCTTTTCTGCACGAGCGGTCGATGTACTCCTTCCTGAAGATACCTTAGCCCATCCGTGATCCGTATACTGGAAGTCGAATATTGTTGACAACGCCTCCGGGGTCCCGCATGGCCACACCTGCCCGACAACCCAGTCACCACCACGGCTTCACGCTGATCGAAGTCATGATCACCATCGCCGTGCTGGTGATCCTGGTCACGCTGGCCGCGCCGGCCTTCAACCTGGCCGAACAGCGCCGCGTGATTGGCGCCGCCGAGAGCGCCCTCGACCAGATCCAGACGGCCCGCGGCGAGGCTATCAAGCAGGGCCGGGACATCTACTTTGTCAGTCAGGTGGACGGCAACGACTGGTGCCTTGGAATTTCCGATCGACCTAATTGTGACTGTACGTCTGCAGAAACTCAGGCCGATGCCTGCAAAATCAAGCTAAGCGAAGACGGAGGCACAGATAACGACGGGCGCTTCCCGCGTACCACACAGTCGACCGATTTCCGGAATGTCACCATGACGGGTGCCCAGGAGATCGAATTCAATCATGTGCGTGGAACGCTCGCGGACGTGGACGCGCGCAGTGACCTCGTCTTCGCCTCGGACAACTTCCAAATGGAAGTCAGGATCAATCCGATCGGTCGGCCCAGCGCCTGCGGCACGAACCGCGCCATGGGAGCCTACAGCCAATGCTGATTCGCAAATACACCCCCCGTTCCCCGGCTCGCCCGCGGACCACCCGCGATTCGCAGGCCGGCTTCACCCTGGTCGAGCTGATGATCGGCATCCTGGTCGGCATGATCGTGGTCGCCGGCGTCATCGCGCTGTACATCAGCGTGATTCAGGGCAGCACCTACGCCACGCAGGAGGCGCGCCTGACGCAGGAGACCCGCATCTCCATGGACTTCATGGCCGACGACATCCGGCGCGCGGGGTACTCGCATGCCGGCCGGCTGCTGCAGCGGGACGACGGGCCCGACGTCAATCCGTTCATGGAGGACGCGCACAACATCGCGATCCACGACGGCGGCCAATGCATCCTGCTGGCCTACGACCCTACCTTCAGCTACGACCTTGCGGACCCGAACTTCACGTTCGACCACGACCTCGCGGATCTGCAAGGCCAAAATGTCCAGTACGTATTCGGTTACCGCCTGGACGGCAACCAGCTGCAAATGCTCACCAGCCAGGTGCTGGACACGCAGGACTGCACGCTCGGCCAGTGGGAACCGCTGACCGACCCGAACACCACCAACGTCACGGCCCTGACCTTCGACACGGACCTGTCGCGCT
>SKNJ01000105.1 GCA_007120575.1 Thioalkalivibrio sp. | reverse complement strand
TCCGCTGCTGCCGACCACCGGCTTCTCGCTGATCGATGCCACCCTGAGCCCGGTCCTGATGCGCTACACCCGCATCAACGACCCCGACAGCCCGTGGGACCCGGCGCAGTTCCCGTGCCTGGCAGCACGCTGGGAAGGCCTGAACCGCCTCGCGGCGGTGCGCGAGTCGGTACCGCCGGACTTCGATCGCCGGTTGGCCGATTATCTGGCGGCCCAGCAGGGCTACGCCGCCCCGCGCCTGGCCCGCACGCTGCGTGCCGCACCCCCCTTCAGGGATCCGCAGGAACACACCGACACGTGATTCGCCAGGACGAGACTACCTCGCGGCCGGCGCATCACGCTTCGCCAGTTCGGGCCTCGCCGTCGCCGCGGCCCCCGGCCTCACGCACTACCGCTCGCCAGCGGCGGGCCGATTCCGGCACCTGCCCCGGCCAGTCAACCACGTAGTCGATCAACGGGAGGTCAGGGGCATCGACCTCGCGGATGACCCGCCCGGCCACCGACACGCGGGCCTGGCGGACGCTATCGGGGTCGCCGCTGAGTAACGGATGCCAGGCAGGCAACGGCTTGCCCTCGTAGCGCAGCCGATAGGCACAGGTCGGGGGCAGCCAGCGGTACTCAGGGAGTCGCTCGAGGGTGAGCTGCAGGCAGTCCGGGACCTGCGCGCGGCGCTCCGCATAGTCGGAACACAGGCCGGTTTCGCAATCGAGCAGATCGCAGGCCAGCCAGCTGAACGCCAGCTCGCCGGTGTCCTCGTCCTCGAACTTGTGCAGGCAGCAGCGCCCGCAGCCATCGCACAGCGCCTCCCACTCGCTGTGGCTCAGGGACTCTAGCGGGCGCTCCCAGAACGGACGAGCGTCGGTACCCGCACTATCCGGATCACTCATGATTCTCCAGGTCCTCGCCCAGGCGCCGGCGACCCTCGGCATGCAGCCGCTCCACCGTGCTGGCCCAGCGTTCGCGGGTCGTATAATGCATCAGCATGCGGCCGCGCCGCGGGACGAGGATCGCCAGCGCCTGGCCCGGGTACAGCCAGTATTCGTGGTCGGCATCGATGCGCAACCGGCGAGCCGGCTCGCCGAAGCGCTCGCGCAGCAGTTCCGGGGTCCAGCGCGCCCGCGGGATATAACTCATCTCCACGATCGGGATATCGCCCAGCGAACCGAGGGCCGCATCGCTAAGCCCGTAACGACGGGCACCGCTCGGCATCGGTCGTTCCGAGGTGGTCTCCGATTCGAGCCAGTCGAGATCGGCCTCGCTCAGGGCGAGTTGCAGGATCAGGTTGGCCTCGAACGGCGGGATGCGCACATTGACGTAATAGGCCTCCAGCGTCCGGGTGCCATCGGCGTCCACGAACAGCCGGATCTCCGGCACCACCAGGCGACCGGTCTGCTCGGTCATGCGTGTCTGGAACCGGGCCATGCTGGTCTGTCCCAGGGTCATCCCCAGCACCCGGGTGTGTTCCGGATCGACCACCTGCACCTGCCAGGGCAGATTCTCGAACTGGCGGTTCTGCACCTGGCTCGGGAGATAGAACAGATACAGCGCCATGCCCATGATCAGAATCAGCGCGGCCAGCGCGAACACCCAGCGTAACAGCATGCCGTAAAGCCCCCGGAAAACCTCGCGAAAAAGATAGATCCGGCCCGCCCCCGCAACCACGCGGATCCCTCTCCACCCCGGAACGGGCCGGCTCGGTCGGAACGGCCCGGGGGGCTATAATGCGCGCCACCGCCCGAGTCCTCTGGAACCAGCCGCCCATGTTCTCACGTTTGCATGCCTGGATCACCGCCCGCTCCGTTCCGCCCGACCATTGCCAGCGAATCGTAGTCCTGGCACCTCTGACGACCCTGCAGGCCGCCGGTGACTGGCTCGCGGAATTGCGCGCGCGGTTCGGGCCGCTGCTGCTGGGGGCCACCGACCAGATCCGTGACGACGCGGCGGCCATGGCCAGCGCTTCGCCGGAGACCCCGGCGCTGGCCATGGCCCCGGCACTGGCCGCCACCCGCCTGGCACGGCTGCGCCCGCGCGCGGTACTCGTGCTCGGGGCCGCCGAGGCACTCGGTCCGGCACTCGCGGCCGTGCCCGCCCCGGTGCTGTGGGTCAATGCCGAGGACCCGGCACCGCGGGGCGTGGAGTTCGCGGCCGCCTTCACCGCACGCGATGCGACCGGTCGCGCGGTGGCCCGGGCGATCGGCGATCCAGTGGCCGGACCGGTCACGCTCCCGGAGCCGCCGCCCGAAGGCGAGTTCTGCGCGCGCTTTCGCGAATATCACGAGCGCGGCTACCCGATCCTGCTGGCCCCCGGCACCGGACCGGACGAGGAGGCCTTTGCCTTCGCGGTACTGTTCGAGGTCCTGCGCAAGACCGCGGCCCTGCTGATCCTGGCGCCTTCCGATCCGGCGCGGCACGAACCGGTCTACCGTGACGCCATCAAGTACAACCTCCCGATCGTGCGCCACCACCGCTTCATGACCTCGTACGTGCCGGTGAAGAACCGCGTCTACTACATCGAGGACCCCGACACCCTGCGTGCCGCCTATGCCTGTGCCGCCGTCACCCTCCCTGGGGGTACCCTGGCGGCCAGCGCGACACCCCCGGACCTGGGGCTGCCGCTGGCCTGCGGCAGCGCCGTGATCTGCGGACCGGCCAGCGATGCGACGCTCGCGCCGAGCCCGGCCACCCGCCTGCGCCGCGCGGCCGAGAGCACCGGACTGGTAGCACGTGGCGACACCCCTGAAGAGGTCGCCGGACAGGTGCTTGTGCGCCTCGCCGAGGGGATCGACACAGGCGCGCGCCGGACGCAGGCCCGCGAATGGGTAGAACGCCAGGCGCAGGCCCGCGAACGGGTCGCCGCGGCGCTGGGCACCCTGCTCGAACCGTGATCGCGGGAAACTTGCAACTTGTTGATCTACAATACGAGGCAGGCCTCGTCTGCGAGACGGCAATGATCGACTCGAATCCCGCCCTCAAGGGCATCCAGAATGGCATGACCAGTCTGCGCCAGCAGGCCCATACGGTCGCGACCGAGAATGCCGGCAGCCGTG
>SKNJ01000014.1 GCA_007120575.1 Thioalkalivibrio sp. | reverse complement strand
TTCGGCACATAGCACCACTATGCACCTCAAAATCGATCAAATCTGCCCGGGCCTCGCAGGCTCGTTTTCCCACTCGGCTCGTGACGATCGCTCACATCCGACAGGCTGCTAGGGCTGCCCAATACCCACAACTAACGCTGGACATCTGAAATCGCCGGCGCTACTGTGGCGGGCATGCAAGCACAACGGCAGGTCAAACGGACGCTCTCGAGCGAAGACGGCTTGGCCCGCGTCCGTGCTTGCCTCGATGATGCCGCTATCACACGGCGGGCGCAGGTCGCCGCTGCCTTGTGTGCGGAGTTCGATTTCCATGATGCGCGGGGACGCCCCCAGCAGTCGAGTTGCCTGGCGGCGCTGCGGGCGCTCGAAGCAGCGGGACAGATCGAATTGCCCCCCGCGCAGCGGGGCCGACCACCGGCCGTGCCCGCTGCCCTGCCGCCGATGAACCTTGTCGTTGCAAGCTTTGCTGAGGTGCGGGGACTCGAGATCGTTCCGGTGGTGGACGCCGAGACACGGCGGATCTGGCGACAGCTACTGCATCACGAACACCCGCGAGGTGCCGGGCCATTCTTTGGCCCGCAGTTGCGCTACCTGATCCGTTGCGAGGCCGGCTGGCTTGGGGCGATCGGGTTCGCGGCAGCGGCCCGGCGCTTGGCCGTGCGGGATAACTGGATAGGTTGGGACGACGAAACCCGCGGCCATCATCTGCACAGGGTTGTCGGTCTTGCCCGTTTCCTGATCCGTCCTGGTGTGCGCTGTCCCGATCTCGCCACGCATGTGCTGGGCCGGGTGTTGCGTGGTCTGCCGGCGGAGTTCGAAACCCGCTATGGCTACCGCCCATGGCTTGTCGAGAGCTTCGTCGATACGCTCTCCCACTCGGGTGTGAGTCTGAAGGCAGGCAACTGGATCCGCCTGGGCATCACCGCGGGGCGGGGCCGCCAGGACCGGGCGCACGATTCCGCGGAAACGCCGAAGCTTGTGTTCGTCTACCCGCTGGCGCGGGACTGGCGCAGCCATTTGGCCCTGCCTGCGCCGCCGCTGCTGGCGGATGCCCCGCTGGCGGCCGGCGCCGGGCTGGATGATGCGCATTGGGCAGAGCAGGAGTTTGGTGGTGCCCCACTGGGCGATCGACGACTGGAGCGCAGACTGGTGACGAGTGCGGCCCGACAGGCGGAGGATCCGACCCAGGCCTTCACGCGCGTGGCCAAGGAGGATTGGGCGGCGGTGAAGGGTTACTACCGGCTGATCGACCAGCCGGAGGAGTCCGCGGTGACGTCGGAGCACATCCTGGCGCCACACCGGGAGCGGACGATTCAGCGAATGCGGGCACAGCGTACGGTGCTGTGCGTGCAGGACGGCACGGACTTGAACTTCACCAGCCACCCGATGACGGAGGGGCTGGGCGTTCTCGGCCGCAACCAGACCGGTGCTGCGAGCCAGGGTCTGCACGTGCATTCGACGCTGGCGGTGAGCGACAGCGGCCTGCCGCTGGGGCTTTTGAACACGCGCTTCGAAGCGCCGTCGCCGAAGGCCTCGAAGGGCCGCGGGGACCCGGCGGAACGCAAGTCGCGCTACTGGCAGGAGGCCCTGGCGGATTGCCGTACGGTAGCGGGCGAGTTGTCCCGTACCCGGCTGGTGAGCGTCATGGACCGGGAAGCGGACATCTTCAGTCTGTACACCGCACAGCGTGATCATCCGGCGGTGGACGTTCTGGTGCGCGCCAAGAATGACCGCAACCTTCTGGCGTGGGACGAGGCGACGGGCCAGCATACGCCAGCGGGGAAACTGTTCGAGGTGCTGCGCGAGCAGCCGGCGGGTGGCCATCTGGAGCTGTCGGTGGCCCGCGCGAGCGTGCGGCCGAAGCTCAGCGGTCGAGCTGCCCATCCGGGGCGCAAGGCGCGGACCGCCAAGATGGCCCTGTGCTGGCGGAAGGTGACCTTTGGCTCGAAGTTGAAGGAGCACGAGGGCCAGGAGCCGGTGACCCTGTGGGCGGTTCACGCCCGCGAGCAGTCGCCGCCCGCGGGCGCAACGCGCCTGGAATGGTTTCTGCTGACGACGGTGGCCATCGAGAATGCGATCGAGGCAGAGGAGGCGCTGCGCTGGTACTGCCTGCGCTGGCGGATCGAGGAGTGGCACCGGGTTCTGAAGACCGGCTGCAAGGTCGATGAACTGGGTCATCAGAGCGCGGCGCGGCTGAGTCGGGCGATCTCGATCCGCATGGTGATCGCCTGGCGGATCATGTTGATGACCCTGCTCGGCCGGGAATCCCCCGAGCTGCCACCGGAGCTGCTGTTCACGGACGTGGAGCTTCAGGTGTTGCGTCGCTACGCGATGAAGCGCAAGGGCAAGACGATCCACACGCTGCAGGATGCCGTCACCTGGACGGCGATCCTCGGCGGCTACCAGAACCGCAAGCACGATCCTCCACCGGGTGCGGATCTGACGTGGTACGGCCGCATGAAACTGGCGGCGATGTGCGAAGTGGTGGAGCTGTACGGCCTGGAGGACTGAACCGATGCGCCAACAAACGACTTTGACGTGGCGCGGATTTGTGGGTAAAGGGCAGGCCTAGGCTGGAACGTTTGCTAAGCCGCTGTTTTTTTGGTTTGCGAGAATCGTAAAGCCGAGCTGTCGAAGCCTCGACAAGGTGCTCACGCGATATTGCAAAGCCCCGGTTGGTGGGTGTTGGCGCCTGCTGCGTTGCGTCCTGGTTTTGGCCGCGACTCCCCCGGTTGACCGGTGACGCCGGTGCCGTGCGAAACTCCGGTCGTGGACGGCCCGATAGCGTAGTGCGGGAGGCGGCGGGAGCCCCGGGACTGCGGGGCTGGGGAACGGAACTGCCCAGGAATCGGGGCCTATTGCAATGATGCGCGCTTCTGGAACATTGAATGTCCTCATCGCTACCAACGGGCAATCCGGCTTGATGCTCGAGCGGACGCTACGCGACCTGTTGGAGGCCATCTGTACGGGCGTGTTGGGCAGGATTGTCGTGGTCGAAAACGGCGCCCGTGCGGGAGCGGAAGAGGTTTGCAGGCGACTCGGGCACGAAGGGCCCATCGTGTATCGTTGGT
>SKNJ01000110.1 GCA_007120575.1 Thioalkalivibrio sp. | reverse complement strand
TCTTCGGTGACCTCGTGCAGCATGCGCTGGTAGGCACTGCTCAGCCGATGCTCGCGTTCCTGGTCGTGTTCAGGGGCCGTATCCCTGGGATTGTCGCTCATGCGCTGTTCCTCGCTGATCGATAGGTGACGGTGTGCCCCGTTCGGGGACGTTCTGGAAGGTGATGCGCCCAAGGTAGCACGATGATCGGGCTGCGCCAGCGTCACACGCGCGGGTTTCGTTGCGTACCGGCAACCAGGGGGGTACATATCGAGCCGTGTCTCCGGCAAGGTGGGGGCTGACCACAAGGAGACGGACATGACGCGACCCGCACCCCTGACCGCGGAGCAGGTCTACCAGCGGTGCCCGCCGGAGCATCTGGATTTCGAGACCACCGAGACGCTGGAGGCGCTCGAGCTGCCCTGTGGTCAGGAACGCCTGCTGCGCGCGCTGGAGTTCGGTGCGTCGATGCGCGGCAACGGCTTCAATCTGTTCGTCCTGGGGCCCGCGGGCAGCGGACGTCACGATCTGGTGCGGCGCTTTCTGGAAAGGCGCGCGGCCGCCGAGCCCGTGCCACCGGACTGGGGTTACGTGTTCAACTTTGACCAGCCGGAGTGCCCGCGGGCCATTCGGCTGGCGGCCGGTGAGGGCCGGACCTTGCAGGCGGACCTGGACCGGCTGGTCGAAGACCTGCATGCCAGCATCCCGGCGGCATTCGAGAGCGAGGAATACCAGCGGCGCCTGCAGGAGCTGAAGGATGCGTCGGAGGAGGACCAGACCGAGGGTGTGCGCAAGGTGCAGGAAGAGGCCGAGGCGGACGATATTGCCCTGATCAGCGCACCGAACACCTTTTCGTTCGCGCCGATGCGCGACGGGGAAATCCTCAAGCCGGAGGAATACGATGCGCTGTCCGAGGAAGAACGTGGCCGCATCGAAGAGAAGGTCGAGGAGCTGCAGAAGAAGCTGCGTCAGGTCTTGCACCAGGTCCCTCATCTGCGCAAGGAGCTGCAGGAGAAGATCCGGGCGCTGAACGCGGAGATGCTGCAATGGACCCTGGGCGGCCCGATCCACGAGCTGAAGGAGAAATGGTCGCACCGGCCGGCGGTGGTCGAGCATCTGGAGGCGATCCTGGACGAGGTGGTCACGCACGCGGAGGCGTTTCGGGGTGGCCGCTCCCAAGCACCGCCCGAGGGACTGCTGGAGCGGTTTCGCATCAACCTGCTGGTGGATCACGCGGATACGCGTGGCGCCCCGGTGATCTACGAGGATCTGCCGAATCATCAGCACCTGACCGGCCTGATCGAGCATCAGGTGCACGAGGGCGCCCTGTTTACCGATTTCTCGCTGGTGCGCGCCGGGGCCCTGCACCGGGCCAGCGGCGGCTACCTGATCGTGGATGTCCGGCGCGTACTGATGCAGCCGCTGGCCTGGGAGAGCCTCAAGCGGGTGCTGTTTTCCGGCGAGATCCGCATCGAGTCGCTGGAGCGCCTGTTCGGGCTGGTGAGTACGGTGGGGCTGGAGCCGGAACCGATCCCGGTCACCCCGAAGGTGGTGCTGATTGGCGATCGCCTGTTGTACTACCTGCTGTCCGCGTTCGACCCGGACTTCCTCGAGCTGTTCAAGGTCGAGGCCGACTTCGAGGATGACCTGGACCGTGGCGACGCCAGTCACGAACTGTATGCGCGCATGCTGGCTACCCTGGCGCGGCGTGCCGAACTGCGGCCGCTGGATCGTGCGGCGGTGGCACGGGTGATCGAGCATGCCAGCCGCCTGGCGGGTGACCAGTACAAGCTCTCGGCCCACGACCGCACCCTGCGCGATCTGCTGCTGGAGGCCGATCACTGGGCCGGGGAAGCCGGCACGGACGTGGTCGGCGCCGGGCATGTCGAGCAGGCCATCCGGGAACGCCAGGAGCGCGGTGCGCGGCTACAGCGTCGCAGCCTGGAGCAGATTCGGCGCGGGGTGGTGCTGATCGCCACCCGCGGGGCACAGATCGCCCAGATCAACGGCCTGTCGGTGTTGCAGCTGGGCGACGCGATATTCGGGCGTCCGATCCGGATCACCGCGACCGCACGTTCGGGGAAGGGTCAGGTAGTCGATATCGAACGCGAGGCGAAGCTGGGTGGTCCGGTGCACAGCAAGGCAGTGATGATCCTGTCCCGGTTTATCGCCAGCCACTATGCCGAGGACAGCGAGCTGTCGCTGTCCGCCAGTCTGGCTTTCGAGCAATCGTATGGTGATATCGAGGGGGATTCCGCCTCGGTGGCCGAGACCTGCGCGCTGTTGTCGGCGATCGCACGGATCCCGCTGCAGCAGTCGCTGGCGGTCACCGGCTCACTCAATCAGCATGGCGAGGTCCAGGCCGTGGGTGGGGTCAATGAGAAGGTCGAGGGCTTCTTCGACGTCTGTCGCGAGGCCGGCGAACTGGATGGTCACGGTGTGCTGCTGCCGGGCAGCAATGTCGAGCACCTGATGCTGCGCCATGATGTCCGCGAGGCGATCGCGGAGGGACGATTCCATGTCTATCCCGTAGCCACGGTGGACGAGGCCATCGAGCTTCTGACCGGGATGACGGCGGGCGCGCGCGACGCGCAGGGGCATTTCCCGGCGGGCAGTTTCAACCGGGTGGTCGCCGACCGGCTGGCGGCGTTTGCTCGCCTGAGCCATCGGCACGGGTCCCGCAGCGATGGCGCGGACGCCACCGCAGACGGCGATCCCGGGGAGGGCGCGTGATGCCTGCGCCTGCCAGGCCGGTGTGCTGACGCTGGAGCGGACCGGATGTGCGGGAGGGGTTGTGGCGGGCCTCGACCATATCCCGGTAGCCGTGCCACATGCCGCCACCCCGTGCAGGAGGGCGTTGGGGGCCCGTCCCGGGCCCTGCCAGCCGCAGGCCAGTCATTGCAGAGGCCAAGCCGCGTCGACTTTGTGGGTGCGCCGAGGCGGCCGGGATCGGAGCCGATGCCCGGGCGTGCTTGGAGGGGGTGGGGGGCGCTGGTATTCTGCGCAGTTCTTTGTTTCCGGCGACGACAGGACAGGTGAGGCGCATGCAGGAGCACTATTCCCCCGAGGCGATCGAGGCGCAGGTGCAGCGC
>SKNJ01000021.1 GCA_007120575.1 Thioalkalivibrio sp. | reverse complement strand
GTGCGCGGGGCGCGGCCCCGGGTGGCAGGGCCAGGGTGCGTTCGCGTTCTTCCGGTTCCAGGCGCGTGTGGACCGAGCCCGGCGGGGTCACCAGCGAGGCGCTGGCGGAATACTGGATACGCTGATCCACGCGGCGTTCGCGCTGGACCTCGTAGGTATCGCGCAGGTGGGCCTGGTCGGGTAGCTCCAGGGGGTAGTCGAGCATTGGCAGGTAGCGCGCGCGGGTCGGTTCCAGGGTCGCGGTGTAGGCCACCGGGTCGGTCGCGGCGGACGGCGGGTCGATCACCGGGCGGTCGCGGTCGGCGCGCCAGCGGCGCCCGTCGAATTCGGTCATCACCAGGGCCCGCCAGTACTGCAGGCGCGTGGGCGGGACCGTGTCCTCGAAGCGCACCCGCAGAGCGGTGCGCTCATCCTGCAGCAAGTTGGCGATATCACCGGGGTTGAGCTCCTGCGACAGGCCGGTGCGGGCGCCTTGATCGCGGTGCGGGTCCCCCCACAGCGGGCCCTGGATGCGCGGGAAGACCACGAACAGGATCAGCATGAACGGCAGGGCGTGCAGCAGCATCGCGCCGGCCTGGCGCGCCAGGGCCGGGCGCGCCAGGCGGCGCCCGGCATGGACCTGGATCAGCGCTGCGGTCAGCAGCCAGGTGGCGAGCAGCGAATACAGCGCGATCAGTGGTGACTGGTCGAAAAAATAGCTGGTGGCGACTACGAAGTAGCCGAGAAACAGCGCGATCACCACGTCGCGCCGGTTGCGTGTCTCCAGCAGCTTGAACGCGATCATCACCAGCAGCAGGGCGGTCCCCGGTTCCTGGCCGAACACCGTGCCGAATTGCGACAGGGTGAGGACGCCGGCGGCCAGGGCCAGCAGACTCATCAGCCCCAGCGATGGTGCCCGGCGGTCGGTCACGTGGATCCAGGCCCGCACGGCGATCGCGCTGGCGACCAGCAGGGTGACCCAGGGGGGCTGGTGCCAGGCATGCGGGAGCGCCGCCACCGGCAGGGCGATCAGGGCCAGTTCGAGGCCGCGCAGTTCGCTACGCGGGGGCAGGGGCCGCGTGAGCCAGTTCATGCCGGTATCTCCGGGGCTGGTGTGTCCGTGGTGTCCAGCAGGGTCGGGGTGACCTGATAACGCGCCAGCGTCTGCAGGCAGCGCTCGCGGTGGTCGGGGCCCTGGCCCGGATTCAGGTGATGGCCAGGCAGGCGCATGCCGTAGACGCGCGCCTCGGCATGCGCCTGCAGAACCTGGTGGCACAGCATCGACAGGCGTGTCTCGGTATCCGCTGGCGGCAGGCTGTCCCAATCCAGCCAGACTCGATCCGGGGTCCCGCCACGAGATTCGCGCACATGCAGCTTTCCGCTGCGCGCCAGCGCCTTCCACACGATGCGCCCGGGCGGGTCGCCGGGGCGATAGGGCCGGATGTGATCGGGGGATTCGCCGGACTGATCCTGGCTCCCGCTGGCGACCTCGCCGCCCGGGGCGATGTCATGGGTTCCGGGGTCCAGCGGTGCCGGATAGACCAGGATCTCGGCGCCCAGCCGGGTCCAGCTCCAGGCCTCCAGGATGCCCAGGGGGTAGCGTGTGGCGATGCGCTGACGCGGCAGATGGTAGACGCCGCGCGCGACGCCGGGCAGGCGCAGGGCCGCGTTGGTGCCGCCGTGCGCCGGCACCGCCACCGGCGCGGTTGCACGCGCGCCGATTCCCCATTGCAGTGCCTCGCGGGCGCGTCCGGCCTCGTCGGCCAGCCGCAGACCGACCTCCAGCGGCTGGCCAGCAAACACGGGCGGGGCCGGCAGGGAAGAGACCCGCAGGCCGAGCAGGTTGCGGTGGGTGTACCAGATGGCGTTGTGGCCAATGCCGACCAGCAGGAAGGTCAGCAGGAAGGCCATGTTGTTGGAGTAGTTGATGGAGCCCAGCAGCATCACCAGGATCACCGCGAACAGGGTGTAGCCGGCGCGGGTCGGCAGGATGTAGACGCGGTCACGGCCGAGCCGCGCGGCCCCCTGGTCGTGCGGGTGGCGCCGCGTGATCCAGCGGATCGCGTCGTCGCGCAGGCGCTGCACGCGGTGCCCGAGGCGGGCCCGCGGGCTCAGGGACTCGGGACGCATTCGAGAAGGCGCTGCACGGTGCGCTCGGGGGGTTCCGGCTCGCGGCTGCGCAGCCGATGCCCGGCTACCGCCGGCAGCACCCGGGCCAGGTCGTCCGGGGTGGCGTAGTCGCGGTGGTCGAGGAAGGCGTGGGAGCGCGTGGCGCGCAGCAGGCCAAGACCGGCGCGCGGCGACAGGCCATGGGCAAAGCGGGCGCGGTCGCGGCTGGCCTCGAGCAGGGCCTGCAGGTAGTCGAGCACGCGGGCGTCAACATGCACCTCGTCGATGTGCGCCTGCCACTCGCGCAGGTGATGGGGCGCGGCGATCCCGGCGGGCTGGGAGCCGTGCGGTGCAGGGCCGGAACGTCCGCGTTCGAGCAGCGCGCGTTCGGCGCGGGCATCGGGAAAGCCGAGCTGGATCCGCATCAGGAAGCGGTCGAGCTGGGATTCCGGCAGGGGGTGAGTGCCGACCTGCTCCTCCGGGTTCTGGGTCGCGATCACGAAGAACGGGACCGGCAGGTCGCGGGTCTCGCCCTCGATGCTGATCTGGCGTTCCTCCATGGCCTCGAGCAGGGCGCTCTGGGTCTTGGGGGGCGCGCGGTTGATCTCGTCGGCCAGCAGAACCTGGGTAAACACCGGACCGGGGTGGAAGCGGAATTCGCCGCGACCCTGGTCGAAGATGGATACGCCAAGGACATCCCCGGGCAGCAGGTCGCTGGTGAACTGCACGCGCTGGTAGTCCAGATTCAGCGCGCGGGCCAGGGCGTGCGCCAGGGTGGTCTTGCCCACCCCGGGCTGGTCTTCGATCAGCAGGTGGCCATCGGCCAGCAGGCAGGTCAGGGCCAGGCGCACCGGTTCCGGTTTGCCGAGCAGGATCTGGTTGAGGGCGGTTTCGATCTGGTGCAGGGCGTCCGGTGCCGACGACATGGGATCTCTCGTGGTGGTGTGTCCTCAACAGGGAGTCGGAGGCGGCCGGATGGTTCCCGCGGCCGCGATGCGGCTACCATGGTTCCAGGCGCCCCGCGAGTGACATGATGGAAACCTCCACCACCGGTCCGGACCACCCGTTCGAATATGATGCCACAGCCGGGCCCCCGGCCTGTCTGCGGCTGCGCGGGCGCCTGGAGTTCGGGGTGGTGGCCCGGGTGTGGCAGCCGCTGCACCGGGCACTGCGGGAGCTGGAGGGCGAGGCCGACGGACAATCGGTCACCATCGATTTGTCGGCGCTGGATTATTGCGATGGCGCGGGTGCGGCGCTGCTGCATGCGCTGGAGCGGGGAGCGGGCGATGCCGGCGACCGCGTGCGCGTGGAGGGCGCAGCGCCGATGGTCGAGGAACAGCTCGCGCCGTACCGCGAGCTGGAGGAGGTGCGGCCGGCGCGCAAGGACGACCATCGCCGCTGGACGGCCCGGCTGGTGGAGGTGATTGGTGGCGTCGGCCTTGCCGGCCATGCGCAGGTGGCGTTTCTGGGCGAGGTGGCGATGGCGCTGGGCGCGGCGTTTCGCCGGCCGGGGCGGGTGCGCTGGGGTGACACCTTGCGGGTCGCGGAGGCCGCGGGGTTTCGGGCCTTGCCGATCGTCTCGCTGATCGCCTTCCTGCTGGGAGTGATCCTGGCGTTTCAGTCGGCGATTGCGATGCGCCAGTTTGGCGGCGAGATCTTTGTTGCCAACCTGGTGGCGGTCTCGCTGTTCCGTGAACTGGGCCCGCTGATGATGGCGATTCTGCTGGCGGGGCGTAGCGGGGCGGCGTTCGCGGCCGAGATCGGCACGATGAAGGTAAACGAGGAGGTCAACGCCCTGCAGACCATGGGCCTGGATCCGGTTCGCTTTCTGGTGGTGCCGAAGATCCTGGCCGGGGTGCTGGTGGCCCCGTTGCTGGCGCTGTACGCGAACCTGATTGGCCTGCTGGGGGCGGCGCTGGTGATGCAGGGATTCGGGATCCCCTGGTCGGCGTTCTTTAATCAGGTAGCCTCCGCGCTGACCCAGTCGGATCTGTTCTCGGGGCTGTTCAAGGCCGGGGTGTTCGGGCTGCTGGTGGCCAGCTCCGGGTGTCTGCGGGGCCTTCAGACCGGGAACGGCGCGGCTGCGGTCGGGGTCTCCACGACCAGTGCGGTGGTCACCGCGATCATCCTGATCGTGATCTTCGACGGGCTGTTCGCGGTACTGTTCTACCACTTGGGGGTCTGAGGGATGGCGCAGAGTGACAGCGCGGTGATCCGGGTGCGCGGCCTGACCATGGGTTTCGACGACCTGGTGCTGATGCGCGATCTCGATTTCGACGTGCGGCGCGGCGAGATCTTCGTGATCCTGGGCGGTTCGGGCAGCGGCAAGAGCACCCTGCTCAAGCATATGATCGGTCTGTACCGGCCGCTGGCCGGACATATCTGGGTAGCGGACAACGACATCGCCGCGGCCGAGGGCCCCGCGCGCGAAGCGCTGTTGCGGCGGATGGGCGTGATGTACCAGATGGGCGCGCTGTTCGGCTCGATGACGTTGCGCGAGAACGTGCGTCTGCCGCTGGAGGTGCATACTCGACTGCCGCGCGTGGCAATGGATGCCATCGCGCATGCGCGGCTGCAGCTGGTGGGGCTGGGGCCGTACGCGGAATTCATGCCGTCGGAGATCAGTGGCGGGATGCAGAAGCGTGCCGCGATCGCGCGCGCCATGGCGCTGGATCCGGAGGTGCTGTTTCTGGACGAGCCCTCGGCGGGGCTGGACCCGATCACCTCGGCCGAGCTGGACCGGCTGATCCGCCGGCTGGCACGCAGCCTGCACATGACCATCGTGATTGTGAGTCACGAGCTGGCGAGTATCTTTGCGATTGCCGATCGCGTAATTATGCTCGACAAGGAGACGCAGGGGATCGTGGCCGAGGGCGACCCGGCGACCCTGCGCGATACGTCGGAACATCCCTGGGTACGGCGCTTCCTGCGTCCCGGCGACCCGGAAGCGGAATGCGAGGAGGCGTCCGTATGAGTGCCCGTCAACATTTCCGCCTGGGGTTGTTCATTCTCGGTGGCCTCGCGGCGCTGGTGGTTGCGCTGCTGCTGATGACCGCCGGCAACGTGCTGCGAACGGCGCTGCCGGTGGAGACCTACATCGACGCCTCGGTGCAGGGCCTGGAGGTTGGGGCGCCGGTAAAATTTCGTGGGGTGACGATCGGTGAGGTGACCCGACTGGGCTTCACCTCGGTGAAGTACGAGGCGGATGTGGCCCCGCGTGATCGCCGACGTTATGTACTGGTGGAGGCCCGCCTGTGGCCCGACCGCTTCGCCGCCAGCGCGCGCGAGGATGCGCTGGACCCCGAGGTCATGGATTTCCTGATTGACGCTGGTCTGCGGATGCGCATCGCGGCCCAGGGTATTACCGGCATGAACTATCTCGAGGCGGATTTTGCCGATCCGGAGGCCAATCCGCCGTTGCCGCACGACTGGGAGCCGGACGGGTTGTATATCCCCGCGATGCCCAGCATCGCGGTACAGTTCATGGAATACGCGGAAAATCTCCTCAAGCGCATTGATGCCCTGGATATCGAGGAGGCCCTCGGCAATCTGAATCGGCTGCTGGTGAGCGTGGAGGACACCGTGTCGGGGCTGGATACTGCCGGACTCAACCAGCGTGCCGACCAGTTGATCGATGAATTGCGCGCTACTGTGCGTACGGCGGAACGGGTGATGGAGTCGGTCGACGGCATGGTGAATCATCCGGATACCCAGGCTTTGCCGAGCGAGGCGCGGGTGACCCTGCGCGAGTTGCGTGGCATCGCGGAGGCGGCCGATGTCGACGGGCTGATCGAGCGGATGGACGCGATGGTGGCACGGCTTGATCGCGGCATGGATGTTTCCGAGACCCGGTTGCTGGAGACCCTGGACGAACTGCAGGCGGCGATCGCCGGAATCCGCAGCCTGTCCGATGACGTGCGGCGCAATCCGGGCGGGGTGCTGTTCGGTGCGCCGCCCCCGCGCAGCACCCTGGAACGGGAGTGAGCGATGCGCGAGTCGATGGTTGCCGCTGCGAAAGGATGGATGCGATGAAGTACTGGAGCCTGCCCGGCCTGGTGATCCTGCTGCTGGTCCTCCCGGGGTGCACGTTGCTGCCCGAACGCGAACCGGTGGATCGCGCCTGGTTTCTGCTCGAGCCACCGGCGGAGCCAGCCCCGCGTTTGGCGGATGCGCCACTGGCGGTGGAACTCGCCTCGGTGCTTGTTGCGCCGACGTGGTCGGGCAAGGGGCTGGTCTACCGGCTTGGCGAGCATCGCTACGAGCCCGATTACTATAACGAGTGGTTCCTGGCCCCGGCCGAGCAGTTCGAGGGGTTGTTGCACGAACGCTGGACTCGTGCAGGCTCCGCGATCGAACTGGTGGAGAACGCCGCGCGGGTGCGCGCCGACGGGCGGCCGGCGTTACGCCTGGACGTCCTGGTAACCGGCCTGTACGGCGATCTTGCGCAGGCAGAGGATCGGGCGGACGCGGCGGGAGTGGGGCGGCTGGGTCTGCGGACGCGGATTGCGTCGGCGGAGCGTGCCGACTTGCTGCATTTCGAGGCGCAGCGTCCGCTGTCGCGGCGTTCGCCGGAGCGACTGGTCGCCGCGCTGTCGGCCGCCACCGCGCAGGTGTTTGCCGAGCTCGAGGATGCGTTGCTGGCGACGGCGGTGGGTGCGGAAGCCGATGGCTAGGACCTGCCGGACGTGGGCTGGATCTGCTGCGCGTGAGCAGGAGAGTGGTCCCTTTTTCCGCTCTCTCTCGTTACAACGTCCCCACTATGCGTCTCGACGTCAGGAAGGACTGCCGGCGATCTCCCGCGCGGCTCGCGCCGGGTGCCGAGCGCCGACGGCCGGCCGGGCCTCGTCGGGGCAACGCGGGCAGGGCGTGGGTGTCGGCAATCGGACGGCATCAAGGGCACGGGCATGGGTGACCTGACCGGCGAGGTCGGGCCAGCGCCGGAACACGCCGAGGCGCACGAGTACTGGATGGGGCGTGCGCTGGAGCAGGCGGCACGGGCGGCGGAACTGGACGAGGTGCCGGTAGGCGCGGTACTGGTCGCGGCTGACGGGACCTGCCTGGCAGCGGCGCACAACGCGCCGATTGGTGAACACGACGCGAGCGCGCATGCCGAGATCCGCGCCCTGCGCGCCGCGGGGCAGCGGGTGGAGAACTACCGTCTGCCGGGCACCACGCTGTACGTGACGCTGGAACCCTGTTCGATGTGCGCGGGGGCGATGGTGCATGCGCGGGTCGCCCGGCTGGTCTATGGGGCCAGCGACCCGCGGACCGGTGCGGCGGGCGGTGCAATCGATCTGTTCGGGCATCCGGCGCACAATCATCGGGTCGTGATCCATGGCGGTGTTCGGGCCGAATCGTCGGCGGAAATGCTGCGTGCGTTCTTTCGCGTTAGGCGCGCGTGAATTGGCCCGATTGCCAGTAGGGATTCCCGAGCGCAGAATCGGGCGAATATATGCAGGAGCGGATCCCGAGTCCGGGCACGATCGTGTGTCCGGGCCTGGTGTCCGCGTCAGTGACCCGAGTCTGTCCGGAGGCCGCCATCACCAGCGCTAACACCAACGACGAACGCATGGATCCGCAGTGGGCCGATGACGGGGCCACGGCCGCCGCGCCGGATTCCGGTTCCGACGAGTCTGTCGATACCCTGCTCGGCGGGTTGATCCTGATTGCCCGGATGCACGGGTTGCGGCTGACGCCCGATTCGGCGATGTCCGGCCTGCCGGCGGATGACGGCCGCCTGACCCCTTCGCTGGTGGATCGGGCCGCGCAGCGCGCGGGCATGGCCACGCGGGTCGTGAAACGCCAGGACCCGCGGGCGCTGAAGGACGAGCTGCTGCCTGCCCTGTTGCTGCTGAACAACGACGAGGCCTGGGTCCTGGTGGGCTGGAACCAGGACAAGAGCGTGGCGCGCGTCATCGATCCGGAACTGGGCGATGCGGTGATCGAGGTGCCACTGCGGCGCCTGAAGGAGCGCTACAACGGCCGCGTGATCTATGTGCGACCGGAGTTTCGCATGGACGCCCGGGCGCCGCAGGTCACTCAGGACAGCAAGGGGCACTGGTTCTGGCGGGTGATTCGCGAGAACCGCCCGCTGTATCGCGATGTGCTGATCGCGGCGGTGCTGATCAATCTGTTCGCGCTGGCGATGCCCCTGTTTGTGCTGAATGTCTATGATCGGGTGGTCCCCAACCATGCGATCGAGACGCTGACGGTGTTCGCGGTCGGGGTCACGATCGTGCTGATCGCGGATCTGGTACTGCGCACCATGCGCGCGCATTTCGTCGACAAGGCCGCGCAGCGCGCGGACGTGAAGCTGTCGGCGCACATCATGGAGCGGGTGCTGGGGATCCGGATGGAAAACCGGCCGGCGTCGGTGGGCTCGTTCGCCTCCAATCTGAGTGCCTTCGAGTCGGTCCGCAGCTTTATTTCGTCGGCGACCGTCATTGCGTTCGTGGATCTGCCGTTTGCGCTGCTGTTCGTGGCGATCATTGCCCTGATCGCGTGGCCACTGGCGATCCCGGTGCTGATCGGCGCGTCCCTGCTGCTGCTGTACGCCCTGGTGATCCATCACCGGCTGCGCGGGCTGGCCGAGGACAGCTACCGCATGGCGGCGCAGCGTAATTCGACCCTGGTGGAGAGCCTGGCCGGGGCGGAGACGGTGAAGGCGGTGGGCGCTGAGGGGCGCGTGCAGGCGAGCTGGGAGCACGCCACGGCGCATCTGGCACAGACTCACTCGAAGAGCCGCAAATTAACCGCCAGCGTGTCCAGTACCGCGAGCTGGGCGCAGCACAGCGTGGGGGTGGCGATCATCGTGATGGGGGTATTCCTGGTCATCCAGGGCGACCTTTCACACGGTGGTCTGATCGCCGCCTACCTGATCTCGTCGCGGGCCATGTCCCCGATCGGGCAGACCGCCGGGCTGCTGACCCATTACCACCAGGCGGCTGCTGCCCTGAAGTCGCTGAACCGGATCATGGAACTGCCGGTGGAGCGTCCGCCGGAGTCCGGCTTTCTCAGCCGGGAAGGGTTTCAGGGCGAGGTCGAATTCCGCAACGTGGACTTCGCCTATCCGAACCAGCCGGGCCACGCCCTGCGCGGAGTCTCGTTGCGGATCGCCGCGGGCGAGCACGTGGCGGTGCTGGGGCGCGTGGGGTCGGGCAAGAGCACCCTGGCCAAATTGATCCTGGGCTTGTACCAGCCGACCGGTGGCGCGGTGCTGGTGGACGGTATCGACGTGCGTCAGCTCGATCCCGCCGAGCTGCGGCGTTCAATCGGCTATGTGGGGCAGGAGGTCATGCTGTTCTATGGCAGCCTGCGCGACAACATCGTGGCCAGTAATCCGATGGCCAGTGACGAGGCGATTCGCCGCGCGATTGCGGTGTCCGGCATCGAGGATCTGATCAACGCCCATCCCGAGGGGATCGACATGGGGGTCGGCGAGCGCGGGGCGCTGCTGTCCGGGGGGCAGAAGCAGTGCGTCGGGATCGCGCGCGCGGTTCTGCACGAGCCGAACATCCTGCTGCTGGACGAGCCGACCAGTGCGATGGACAACTCCACCGAGCAGGCCGTGAAGCGCAGCCTGAAGGAGTTCATGGAAGGGCGCACGGCGGTGGTGGTGACGCACCGTACCTCGCTGCTGGATCTGGTGGATCGCGTGATCGTGCTGGATCAGGGCCGAGTGGTTGCGGACGGGCCGAAGCAGCAGGTCGTTCAGGCCCTGCGTGACGGTCGGATCGGCAAGGCGCAGTCATGATCGGGCGGCGCCGCAAATCGGAGAATGATCCGGGCGATCTGCGGGACGCCGCGGGTCGCCCGCGCGCGCCGCTGCTGGATCGGCTGTTTCGCCCCTGGCTGACCCGTGCGAACGGGGATCACCGCGACTGGGCATCGGATGCCGACTGGGTCGAGATCCAGGAGCGACCCCTGCGGGCCCGGGCCCTGCTGTACGGCGCCGTGATTACCTTAGGGCTGCTGGTGTACTGGGCGTCGATCGCGGAGATCGAGGAGATCGCGCGCGGCGAGGGCCGAGTGATCCCGTCGCAGCAGTTGCAGGTGATCCAGTCGATGGATGGTGGCGTGGTCGCCGAGGTACTGGCGCGGGAGGGTGATATCGTCGAGGAGGGCGATGTGCTGGTGCGGGTCGATCCCACGCGGTTCCTGTCCGAGCTGGGCGAGTCCCGGGTCAGTATGTTTGCGCTGCAGGCACGGCGGGCGCGCCTGCTCGCGCTGGTGACCGATACCCCGTTCCTGGTGACGCCCGAACTGCAGGAGGCCAGCCCGGCCATCGTGCAACAGGAACAGCATTTGTACGACGAGAACCTGGAGGAGATGCAGGCGCGCCTGCGTATTGCCGAGGAGCAGCTGGAACAGCGGCGCGAGGAGTTGAACGAGGTGCGGGCGCGCCGGACCCAGGCCGTTCGTGCGCTGGAGCTGGCGACGCGGGAACTGGAGGTGACCGAACCGCTGGTGGCGAGCGGCGCGGTATCGGAGGTCGAGGTGCTGCGCCTGCGGCGGGAGGTCTCGAATGCGCGCGGCGATCGCGACCAGGCGACGGCCCAGATCGCACGGTTGAACTCGGCGATCGAGGAGGCTCAGGAAAAGATCCGCGAGGTGCGGCTGAGCTTTCGCAATCAGTGGCGGCGCGAGCTGGCGGAGACTATGGCGCGTATCCAGGAGCTGGAGGAGGGCAGTACGCGGCTCGAGGACCGGGTGCGGATGTCCGAAGTGCGCTCGCCGATGCGTGGCGTGGTGCAACGCATGTTCGTCACCACGCGTGGAGGGGTAGTTTCCCCGGGCCGCGAGGTCGCCGAGGTCGTGCCGCTGGAGGACGAACTGCTGGTCGAGGCGCGGATCTCGCCGCGCGACATCGCGTACCTGTACCCCGGTCTCAAGGCCCGGGTGAAGTTCACGGCCTACGACTTTGCGGTGTATGGCGGTCTGGACGCGACCGTGGAGCACATCAGCGCGGACAGCATCACCGACGACGAAGGCAATACCTATTTCAAGGTGCGCGTGCGTACCGAAGAGACCGGATTCGACGAGGAGCACCCGATCATGACCGGGATGGTGGCCCAGGTGGACATCATCACCGGCCACCGAACCATCCTGCAGTATCTGCTTAAGCCGATCCTCCGTGCCGGGGATCTGGCCTTTACGGAGCGTTGACCATGCAAGTCTTCATGATTGACCGGGACACCCGGCCCTCCGAACGCTGGGCCGAGGCATTTGCCGACAGCAAGGTGTTAACCCCGCCGTTTCCGCCGACCCTGCCGGAGGGTGCGCAGGTCTGCTGGATCGGCACGGATATCGACGCGTGGCAGGATCACGTCCGGCAGCGCGCCCGCGCGCACCGGGTGGTGGTGCATTCGCGGCGCCCGAGTGACGAGGAGGCCCTGCTGGCGTTCGGCGCCGGGGCCCACGG
>SKNJ01000170.1 GCA_007120575.1 Thioalkalivibrio sp. | reverse complement strand
GGCGCGGGGACCCCTACCCGATCGACACCCTGCTGATCTTCATGGCCAACATGGCGTGGAACTCGACCATGAACACGGAAGAGGTCCGCAAGATGCTGAACGACAAGGACGACAACGGGGAATACAAGATCCCGTTCCTGGTCGTGGCGGACGCCTTCCAGTCCGAGATGACGGCGTTTGCCGATCTGGTCCTGCCGGATACCACCTATCTCGAGCGCCACGACGTGATGTCGATGCTGGACCGTCCGATCTCCGAGTTCACCGGCCCGGTGGATTCGGTACGCATCCCGGTGGTGCCGCCGAAGGGCGAGTGCAAGCCGTTCCAGGAGGTGCTGATCGAGCTGGGCTCGCGGCTGAAGCTGCCGGCGTTCGTCAACGAGAAGGGCGAGCGCAAGTACCGCGACTACCCGGACTTCGTGGTCAACTACGAGACCGAACCGGGCTCCGGAATCGGCTTCCTCGCGGGCTGGCGCGGCAAGGGCGGCGAAAAGTCCCTGCGCGGCGAGCCCAACCCCAACCAGTGGGAGATGTACGCCAAGAACAACTGCGTATTCCAGTACGAACTGCCGCGCAGCTACCAGTACATGCGCAACTGGAACAAGGGCTATCTGGAGTGGTCGCAGCGCAATCGCATTACGCGCTACGGCGAACCGATCATGATCCACCTCTATTCCGAGGTGCTGATGAAGTTCCGCGCCGCGGCACAGGGCAAGGGCCCGTCGCGCAAGGCGCCGGCGCACCTGGCCAAGCGGGTCGAGACCTTCTTCGACCCGCTGCCGTTCTACTACGACCCGCTGGAGTACCAGACCACCGACAAGCACACCTACCCGCTGGCGGCGATCACCCAGCGGCCGATGGCGATGTACCACTCCTGGGATTCCCAGAACGCCTGGCTGCGCCAGATCCACGCCCACAACCTGCTGTATGTGAACGCACGCACCGCGCATACCGCCGGTATCCGCGACGAGGACTGGATCTGGGTGGAAAGCCCATGGGGCCGGGTGCGCTGCATGGCCAAGTACTCGGAGGCGGTCGAGCCCGGCACCGTCTGGACCTGGAACGCGATCGGCAAGGCCGCCGGGGCCTGGAACCTCACCCCGCGCGCCAATGAGTCGCGCAAGGGCTTCCTGCTGAATCACCTGATCTCGGAGGAACTCCCCGGCCACGACGGCCCGATCTCCAATTCCGATCCGGTGACCGGCCAGGCCGCCTGGTACGACGTTCGGGTACGGATCTACAAGGCCGAGGAAGGCGAACCGGAGATGACCTCGCCGCAGTTCGAGGCCCTCAAGCCCTACCCCGGCCAGGCCAAGCGACCCCGTGTGTGGAACTTCTTTGCGGCCAAAGGAGACCGGAAATGACCCAGCTCGCCCTCGTCATCGACCTCAATGTCTGCGTGGGCTGCCACGCCTGCGTGACCAGCTGCAAGGAGTGGAACACCTCCGGCGAAGCCGGTCCGCTGGTCGACCAGAATCCGTACGACGCGGATCCCACCGGAACCTTCTTCAACCGGGTCCAGACCTTCGAGGTCGGCGAGTACCCGAATACCGAGACAGTGCACTTTCCCAAGTCCTGCCTGCATTGCGAGGAACCGCCCTGCGTGCCGGTGTGCCCGACCGGGGCGTCCTACAAGCGCGAGCTGGACGGCATCGTACTGGTCGACTACGACAAGTGCATCGGCTGCAAGTACTGTTCCTGGGCCTGCCCCTACGGCGTGCGCGAAGTGGATGCCGAACGCAAGGTGATGACCAAGTGCACGCTGTGCGTGGACCGCATCTACAACGAGGAACTGCCGGAATGGGACCGCAAGCCGGCCTGCGTGCGCGCCTGCCCGACCAGCGCGCGACTGTACGGCGACATCCATGACCCTGAATCCGTCGTCTCGCGCGCGATCCGCGAAGCGGGTGGCTACCAGTTGATGCCGGAATGGGGCACCAAGCCGGCCAATCACTACCTGCCGCGGCGCAAGACCCGTATCACCATCCGCGAGGACGAACTGGAACGCGCCGACAACCCGCTGAAGATCGACAGCCAGCTGCCCCGGCCCGGCCAGGAAGAACCCTCTCTCGACGACGTCACCAGCTGGTAAAACAGGGACGAACACATCATGCATCCTGCTTTCTCGGTCATTTTCCTCACCACCCTCATCGGCGCCGGCCAGGGCCTGTTCCTGGCCCTGTTCGGCGCCGAATGGCTCGGTCTGCTGGGCGTGCTCCCGGCACCGGGCTCCGACTTCCTGGCGCTTGGATCGCTGCTGGCGCTGGTGTTCCTGGTGCTCGGACTGGTCGCCTCGTTCTTTCACCTGGGCCGCCCTGAACGCGCCTGGCGGACCGCCACCAAGTGGCGCACCTCGTGGCTGTCGCGCGAGGTGATCGTGCTGCCGATGTTCATGGGTGTGGTGTTTCTCTATGGCGTCGTCCACTGGCTCGGGATCAACCCGCTGCTGGGCACCGTCGCCGGCGGCTACCCCGTCCACCCGAGCATCCTGCTCGGGGCGCTCGGGGCATTGCTCGCGATCGTCCTGTACGTGACCACCGCGATGATCTACGCCTGCATGAAGTTCCTGCAGGAATGGCACTCGCCGCTGACCGTGATCAACTACACGGTGCTCGGGGCCGCGTCCGGCTTCACCCTGGCGGCCGCCTATGCCGCCTGGGCCGGTGTCGCGCTGGTGCATTTCCTGGCGACGGTGGCGATCGTGCTGACCCTGCTGGGGCTGGCCACCCGGATCGCCTCGCTGATGCGCAACTCGCGCATCAAGGCCAAGTCCACGCTGCAGACCGCGATCGGCGTGAAGCACCCGAAGATCCAGCAGAAGGCCCAGGGGTTCATGGGCGGCTCGTTCAATACCCGCGAGTTCTTCCACCACATGTCGGCGGCGTTCCTGCGCGCGATGAAGTGGATCTTCCTGCTCGGGGCCTTCGTGATCCCGGCAATCCTGCTGGTGATTGCCCTGGCCACGCGCATGGATCCGGTCGGCGTGCTGATCGCCGCATTCGTGATCCAGTACCTGGGGCTGGTCGCGGAACGCTGGTTCTTCTTCGCCCAGGCCAACCACCCGCAGAACCTCTACTACCAGTCGGTCGCCTGAGGCCGCTCG
>SKNJ01000142.1 GCA_007120575.1 Thioalkalivibrio sp. | reverse complement strand
TGATCGTCACCCCGCTGCAGAAAATCCACATCATCGAGCCGTTCGTGGCCAGCGTCGGCTTCGTCCACAACCCGGACGGCAAGCAATCCATGCTGCGCAATCTCTCCATCGAGGAATACCGGGCCGAAGCCGCCGCGCGCAAGCCATAAATGTCCGCTTGGGTCTTCCAAATCCTCAAAGCGCCTGTATCCTGGTTCCTTGACAATGCCGCGTTCTTTGTTGACAATAATTCGAACCAGAGTTGACAATGATCATGCGCGTCAGAGATCGGGGCGAAACGGTTCGCCACTTCATCCTCAGCCAGGTAGAGCGGCATCCCGGCGATGTGGTGCGCCGGACGATGCAGAAATTCGGCATCTCGCGTCAGGCCGTCAATCGCCACATGAAGAATCTGATTGCCCAGGGCGCGATCGTCGGCAAGGGCAGTACCCGCAGCCGAAGCTATCACCTGGCGCCGGTACTCCAATGGTCTGGCGAATACCCGATGGGTTCTGATCTTGCCGAGGACCGGGTGTGGCGTGAGGATATTGCTGCGCGGCTGGGAGAGCTTCCCGACAACGTCGGAGCCATCTGGCAATACGGCTTTACGGAAATGTTCAACAACGCCATCGATCATTCAGGGGGGTCCCGGATCGTCGTCGCACTTGAAAAAACCGCCATGTCCGCCGAAGTCATGATCATGGACAACGGAGAAGGGATCTTCAGGAAAATTCAGCGCGCTTTGAACCTGGCCGATGAGCGTCATGCCGTGCTTGAACTGGCCAAGGGCAAGCTCACCACGGATCCGGATCGCCACACGGGTGAGGGTATTTTCTTTACCTCCCGAATGTTCGACAAGTTCGACATCCTGTCCGGCGGCGTGTACTTCACGCATGAGTTTTCCAACGACGAGGACTGGATCATGGAACGAGACCGATTCGAGTCGGGCACGGTGGTCCGGATGAAACTCGATAACCACAGCTCACGTTCCATGGCCAGGGTGTTCAGGAAATTTGCCGCGCCCGAAGAATATGCTTTCACCAAAACCATCGTGCCGGTCAAGCTGGCGCAATATGGCGATGATCGCTTGGTTTCGCGATCCCAGGCCAAGCGATTGCTGAATCGGGTTGATCGATTCAAGACGGTCATTTTTGATTTCCAGGGCGTTGACACGATTGGTCAGGCCTTTGCTGATGAGATCTTTCGCGTATTTGCGATCAAGAATCCAGGTATCGAACTCCATGCCGCCAACATGAACATGAGTGTGAGCCGCATGGTGTTCAGGGCCAAGGCCTGAGGCGTGAAGCTCGGTTCCTGGACCAGTCCCGATGAACTGGTCACGCAAGTTCGACAGTGCTGGATCTCCGGGCGCCTTCTGGCTAGCCGCCTGGACATTGAGGGCTCGATGTTTCCGCTGAAATTGCGATTGCGCAAGGCAGGATCGCGCGATTTGACGGACCACTTCGATGCCGTGCGCCATTGGGTGGCCCAACTGATCGAGCATTCTCGAGATTGCCGCGGATTCGGTTACGAGATTGAATGGCGCACGATTGAGCATCGGACCCGCGGCAGCAACCGACTGCCCAGGGCGATTGTCATTCCCAGCGCCGAAGACGCCCTGAGTCTGATCGGCAAGGCCGCCCAGGCGCGGCGGTTCGATCAATTGTGCAGCCAACTGCTGGCGGAATTTCCCGGTCTGCGCGACTGGTTGATGCGGCGCCCGCTGGAAGTCTTGAAGCGTGCTGATGAATGGCCGCGCCTGCTGGCCATCTTGCGCTATTTCCGTGACCATCCGCGCCCCGGTCTGTATCTGCGCCAGCTCGATATCCCCGGCGTCGATACCAAGTTCATCGAGACCCGTCGCGGTCTGCTGTCCGAGCTGCTTGATGCCGTACTGCCGATTGAGGCCATTGACCCATCGGCCAGCGGTGCGGCTGGGTTCAATCGTCGTTATGGGCTGGCCCACCGCCCGGTCATGGTGCGCTTTCGCATTCTGGATCCAGCGCTGGCGCTGAAAGGTCTGACCGACCTGGCCGTGCCGGCTGACGAATTCGCCGCCCTGGAGCTGGACGTGGACCAGGTCTTCATCACCGAAAACGAGACCAACGGTCTGGCCTTTCCGGCCCATCCGCGCGCCATCGTGGTGTTCGGTCTGGGTTATGGCCTGGATCGATTGGCCGGGATCGACTGGCTGTCGCGCGCGAGGTGCTGGTACTGGGGCGATATCGACACCCACGGCTTTGCCATGCTCAATCGCCTGCGTGCCCATCTGCCCGAGGTTCGGTCGTTCTTGATGGACCGGGCGACACTCGATGCCCACCGTGAGCTGTGGGGCCAGGAGCCCGAGGATCGCCGCTTTCGCGGTGAGCTGAGCGGGCTGGATGCCAGCGAGCAAGACCTTTACCGGGCGCTGCGTGATGATGTGTTCGCTCCGCGCCTGCGCCTGGAGCAGGAGCGCATCCGCTTCGCCTGGTTGAAAGCTTTTCTCGATCAGTTCGAGCACATAGCCTGAGCGGCGCTGCCAGCTTCAGACCGCGGCCAGCAGTGCCTCGATGGTCGCCTGGTCGATCGGCGGCTGGTCGTGTGCGCGACCTTGTCCATGTACCCGGTCGGCCAGTTGTTGCTTGCGTTCCTGCAGGGCCAGGATCTTTTCCTCCACCGTGCCCTCGGCGACCAGCTTGTAGACAAACACCGGCTTGTCCTGGCCGATGCGGTGGGCCCTGTCGGTGGCCTGGTGCTCCACGGCCGGGTTCCACCATGGGTCGTAGTGAATCACGGTATCGGCCTCGGTCAGGTTCAGGCCAACGCCGCCAGCCTTCAGGCTGATCAGGAACAGATTGGCTTGACCGGAGCGAAAGGCCTCGATGGCCACATCGCGTTTGCGGGTCTGGCCGGTCAGCTTGGTGTAGTCGATCCCGCGCTGTTTGACCTCGGCCTCGATCAGTCCCAGCATGGTGGTGAACTGGGAAAACAGCAGCACTCGCCGGCCCTCGTCGATCAACTCCGGCAGCAGATCGAACAGCAGCTCGAACTTGGCCGAGCCGGCCGATTTTGCCCCGCGGGTTCCTGCGGGCAGCAGGCGTGGATCACAGCAAACCTGGCGCAGCTTGAGCAGGGCTTCGAGCACGATGATGTGGCTGCGCGCCAGGCCGCGGCGGGCGATGGAGTCGCGCACCTTCTTTTCCATGGTCAGGCGCACGCTTTCATACAGCATGGCCTGTTTGTCACCCAGGGCCACGGAGCGCAGCAGTTCGGTCTTGGGTGGCAGTTCATCGGCCACCCGGTCCTTGGTCCGACGCAGCATGAACGGGGCGGTGCGCCGGGTCAGCCGCTGCAATTCGTCCAGGTCACCGCGCTCTTCAATTGGCGTGCGGTACTGGCGGCGAAAGTCCTGGTGGTCACCCAAAAAACCCGGCATCAGAAAATCAAACTGCGCCCACAGCTCGCTCAAGTGATTCTCCATCGGTGTACCGGTCAGGCACAGACGGTGTTGGGCTTGCAGGTGCCTCGCGACTTGTGCTGCCTGTGCTTTCGGGTTCTTGATCTGCTGAGCTTCATCTAGAATCAGGTAGTGCCAGCGCTGCTTCAGCAGGACGTCGCGATCGCGCGGCAGCAAGGGATACGTCGTCAGGACCAGTTGCGCCTGCTCGATCTGTTCGAAACGTTCAAAGCGTTCCGGGCCCTGCAGAACCAGGATCTTGAGCCGCGGAGCGAACTTTTCAGCCTCTCGCTGCCAGTTGCTCATCAGGCTGGTCGGTGCCACGATCAGGCAGGGATGCTGCATGCGCCCGGCGCGCTTTTCCACCGCCAGGTGGGCCAGGGTCTGGATGGTTTTCCCCAAGCCCATGTCGTCGGCCAGGATGCCGCCGAAGCCGTGAGCGCGCAGGAACTGCAGCCAGTTGACCCCATGCTGCTGATAGTCGCGCAGCTGGCCTTTGAAAGTGGTCGGCAGCTTGACAGTTTCCAGGCCGGAAAAATCGCGCAGACGCGCCGCGAGCTGGATCAGTGAGGTCGCACCCTGAACCGGAATGCCGTCAAGATCGTTCAAGCGCCCGACGTCGGGTCGCGGCAGTTCGAGTGCCTCGCCGGTGAACTGGTCGAACAGCTCGATGATGGTCGTAAGAATCGGTTCGATGCGTTCAGCGGGCACAGCCACGAAGTGGCCCCGACCGGCATTCAGGTAAAGAGTGGGCGGCAGTTCGCCGGGTTTGTACTCGCCGATGAGTTCGCTGACCAGCGGCAGCAGGGGCATGCACTGGCCATCGACCTCCAGATCAAAGCGCAGGCTGAACCAGTCATTGCTGGTCTCTTCGACCTCGCCGTGGATGTCGCCGGCGTAGCTCAGTCTGACGCCCTGGGCGGTGATCTGGTCAATCTGCCAGCCGAGTTCTCGCAGCTCGGGCATGGACTGCTCGATCCAGGCAAACCACTTGGCGCGCAAGGCGGCATCACCCAGCCATCCCGGCTGGATATAGGCATCAGAGCGGCCATCCTGCCGGATCAGGCCGTGTGCTTCCAGCTGGCCGAGCGCGGCGGCCTCGGCCGCCGGATCTCGATGGATTCGCAGCACGGATGAGTCGACCTCCCGAATCACCATGGCTGGACCGTCGGGCTCGAAGCGCTCAGCGCCATAGTTGAAGCTGGGCTTTGCCACGGCAAACTGCGGCACGCGCGGGTCGAAGTCGATAGCGAGCTGCGGGATCGGCTGGACCCGAATCTCATGCTGTTCGATCTTGAGCGGGCTCGGCAAGCGCGGCGCCTTCAGCGCCAGCGCTCTGGCGACGGCCGCTGCGCGATCCAGCGGAACCTTCGGTGCGGACTGCAGCTTGGGCAAGTCGTCTGCAGTCAAACCTGGCGGGAGACGGACCGAACCGACCAGGGCTTGCTCGGTATCCAGGTAGCAGGGCGGGTCCAGGGCCAGCAGCAGGCCGCCCTCAGAAAGCTTGATCTCGCAGCGGAAGGTCTTGGTGTCTTTGATCCATTCGACGTCAAGGTTTCGTTCAGGGCCCGGCTTCAATGGCCTTTCTTTGCCGTCGTCCAGGAAGCAGCGGCCGGTCTGCAGCATCAGCTGCAGGGCCAGACCGCCACTGGTACCGGTCAGTTGGTAGCCGCGTCCCACAGCCGGCGATGGCAGGCAGGCCTTGATCAGCGCCAGGATTTGTTCATCAGTGCGCGTCTGGTAGGCCGGTCGTGGCTGGGAACCGCTCAAGTTGGCTGGAATGGTGGAACGGCCGACCTGCCAGCCACCCCCGGGTTTTGGCTTGGTGACCATAAAGCTGGGCTGCAAAACAATGGGCTTGGCACGACTGGGGAACAGCCTATACAGCAGAGCGTCCCTGGGAGTTTCCGCTCCCCGGTCAGGATCAGAGGTCAGGTTCTCAAGCCAGAGGTCCACCGAGTCGGCGGTTTTGACGGGAGCAACGCCCATTTGCCGCTGCCACTCCAGTACTGCGGCCACCACATGCTTGCAGTTGAAGCCTACGGGGCAATCGCAGTAACCCGTCAGACTGGCGCCATGACGGTGGAACATGATGAGGATTTCCTGCTCATAGGGCTCGAACTGGCTGCCCTCGCATCGGCTGAGGATCGATACGGCCTGTCGGTTTTCCTGAACTTCCAGTATTCCAGCCCGACCGTCCTGAAAATAGGCCGAGCCACGGCGCCAAGTGCCTGAATCAACTTCGGATTTCAGCCAGCGTGCTGTTAAATGGGATTGGGTTTTCCTACCGCGGGCTTTTTTTGCCACTTTCTTGCGACTTTGGGCTGGATGGATCGCGATAGTGTAGTGAAGCTGCAGGGGACATTTTTCGGATCCAGCGGTCGAAGCGATACCGACTGGTCGCCAATCTGGAGAAATATCGATGATCCGGCTTGCCATTTTTGCTGCTGTGCTCACCGTCGCCCTGACGGCGTGTCAACCGGCTTCCGAGCAGGAAGCGACGCCAGCCGACGTTCCCGAATCGGCCCTGCCGGTGGCCGACCAAGCACCGGCGGCGACTGAACTCGAGGAAACCACAGTGCTCGCTGAGTTCGATCAAGACCGTTTTGCCGGCGGCAACCGTGACTTTGCCCTGGCCGCCTTTCAACAGCTGCTGGCCAATCCGGAGGCTTCCGATCACCTGCTGATCTCGCCGCACTCGATTCTGTCGGCCTTGGCCATGGTGTATGCCGGGGCCGACGGCTCGACCCGCGTGCAGATGCGCGAGGCCCTGCGATTTGCCCTGGACGAGCCGGCACTGCATCGGGCGTTCGGCGCGCTGGACGCGGCCCTGGCCGAGCGCGCCAAGCTTGAGCGGCAGGGCGAGGCGCGCGGCTTCGAGCTGTCGGTGGTCAACCGGCTGTGGGGCCAGCATGATGGTGGTTTTCTGCCCGAGTATCTGGAGTTGATCGAGCGCTACTACGGCGCTGGCGTCGAGCTGGTGGATTTCGAGAGCGATCCGGACGGTATTCGCGGCCAGGTCAACGAGTGGGTCGAGGAGCAGACCCGCGAGCGCATTCGTGATCTGCTGCCTGACGGCAGCGTCAACGAAGACACCCGCATGATCCTGGTCAACGCGATCTATTTCCTGGCCAGCTGGCAGGATGCCTTCGAGGCGGAACTGACCCGCGATCAGCCCTTCACGACCGGCCGAGGCCGCACCGTTGAGGTGCCCATGATGCACCGTACGGATCACATGGCGGCCCACGTGGGTGGCGACACCATCGGCGTCAGCCTGCCTTACCTGGGTCGTGAGGTCTCACTAGTGGCCCTCATGCCGGCGGATTCCGAGGCCGATTTCGATGCCTGGTTGGGCGGCATGGATCGGGCGGCGTTCGATTTGCTTGTCGAGGGTCTGGAGCGCAAGCGCGCGGCGCTGGATTTCCCGAAATTCACCGGCGGCAGCAGTTTCCGTCTGTCGGATTTGCTGCAGGACATGGGCATGCCTCTGGCGTTCTCCAGAACCGAGGCCGATTTCCGCCGCATGAATGGCGTCGGGCCGGGTGTGCTGGGGCAGTCGCTGTACATCGACGAGGTGTTCCACAAGACCTTCATCGATCTGGACGAAGCCGGCACCGAGGCCGCCGCCGCCACGGCGGTGGTGATGATGCGCTTGACCGCCATGCCGGTCGAGGACGAACCGCTGGAAATCCGCTTTGATCGGCCGTTTGTCTATGCCATCTACGATCATCCGACCGACACCATTCTGTTTCTGGGGCGGGTCTTGAATCCTTTGGCCGAGTGAGATCCGGGCTTTCCGGGGCGCTTGACCTTGATCGGCCCGGGGACTGGCACGTTGGTTATTACAAACGTTATAATGGCGATCAGGCCAACCCGGAAAAATCTCATGACCCGCAAGCTCAAACTGACCGCCATTGGCAATTCCACCGGCGTGGTTTTGCCCAAGGAACTGTTGGAAAAACTGCGCGTTCAGCGTGGAGATGAACTGATGGTGCTGGAAACGCCGGATGGGATTGCGCTGACGCCATTCGATCCGGTATTCGCGGCCCAGATGGATGTGGCCGAAAAGGTCATGCGCCGGCGCCGCAATCTGCTCAAGAAGCTGGCGGAGTGAATGATGACTGAGTGGATCTGGATTTCCCCGGAGCTGGCCGAGGCCATTCATGAGCGTCAGCTGGCTGAGCATGGAGGGCCTTCGGGCGTGCGCGACCGGGGCCTGTTCGAATCAGCCCTGGCCCGGCCGCAGCAATTGGCGGTCTATGGCGATACTCTGGTTGATGCGCCCGCGCTGGCTGCCGCCTACGCGTTCGGCCTGGCGCGAAATCATCCGTTCATCGACGGCAACAAGCGTACCGCGGCGGTCGGCTGCGAAGTCTTTCTGGAACTCAACGGCTACCTGCTGGTGGCGGAAGATGCCGATCTTTATCCGGTCTTCCTCGGCCTGGCCGAAGGCACCCTGACGGAAGCCGAACTGGCCGACTGGCTGCGTCGCCACGCCCGCCCGCAAACTGTCAGCGAAGCCGCCGCCGCATATTGATCACTCCGGGAGTCAGCAGCCATGGAATCGAATCGACCCGACAAGCCCGACGAGTACCTGGAGAACTTCACCTTCGATGAACTGAAGATCGGCCAGCACGCCGGTCTGTCGCGCAAGCTGTCGAAGGAAGACATCGAGTTGTTTGCCGTGATGTCGGGCGACGTCAACCCCGCGCATCTGGATGAGGTTTACGCCAACAACACCATCTTCCAGGGCATCATCGGTCACGGCATGTGGCCGGGGGCCTTGATCGCCACCGTGCTCGGCACGCTGCTGCCGGGGCCTGGCACGATTTATTTGAGCCAGGACCTGCGCTTCAGCAAGCCCGTGCGGATCGGCGATACCGTGCACGTGCGCCTGACCGTGCGCGAGAAGCGACACGACAAGCCGGTGGTCACCCTGGACTGCGAGTGCCGCAATGACCTGGGCGAGATGCTGGTCAGCGGCAAGGCGGTGGTGCTGGCGCCGATCGAGAAGGTGCGCCAGAAGCGGGCTGAATTGCCCGAAGTGCAGTTCCGGCATCACGACCGCTACCGCGAACTGATCGATTCCTGCGCCGGGCTGGATCCGCTCCGGACCGCCATCGTGCACCCGGTCAAGGCCCATGGCATTCGGGCCATCGCGGAAGCCGTGGCCGAAAACCTGATCGTACCGGTGCTGGTCGGGCCGGAGTCGCGCATCCGCGCCGCGGCCGAAGAGGCCGAAGTGGATATCTCGAACTATGAACTGATCGACGTTGAACACTCCCATGCCGCGGCCGCCGAAGCCGTGCGCCAGGCCGCCACCGGCCGCGTCCAGGCCTTGATGAAAGGCGCGCTGCATACCGACGAGTTGTTGTCCGCCCTGGTCGCTTCTGCCGGAGGTCTGCGCACGGAGCGGCGCATCAGTCACGCCTACGTGATGGATGTGCCGACTTATCACAAGCCGCTGCTGATCACCGATGCGGCCATCAACATCGCGCCCAATCTCGAGGTCAAGGCTGATATCTGCCGTAACGCCATCGGCCTGTGGCGCACCGCCTGCGGCGGCCAGGATCAGCGGCCCAAGGTGGCGCTGCTGTCGGCGGTGGAAGTGGTCAACGGCCGCATGCAGTCGACCCTCGATGCCGCGGCCTTGTGCAAGATGGCCGATCGCGGGCAGATCGAACATGCCATCGTCGACGGACCCTTGGGCCTGGATGCGGCGATCTCGCGCCAGTCGGCCGAGAACAAGGGTATTGTCTCCGCGGTTGCCGGCGATGCCGACATCCTGGTCGCGCCCGATATCGAGGCGGGCAACATGATCGCCAAGCAGCTGACCTTCCTCGGCAACAGTGACGCCGCTGGCCTGGTGCTGGGCGCGCGCGTGCCGGTCATTCTGACCAGCCGCTCGGACAACCTGCGCACCCGGCTGATGTCCTGCGCGCTGGCGCTGCGCGTGGCCACGGCGCAGAAAGCCGGGGCGCCGCCGTGAGTTCGCAGCGCGCGGTGGTGGTTTTGAATGTGGGCTCGTCCAGCGTCAAGTTCCGGGTGCTGGGGGGCGATGACGAACTGCCTGTGCTGGCCGATGGACGGATCACCGGCATTGGCAGCCGCCCGCAGTTCAGCCTGCGCGGGGAGGCCGCACAAACGCTGGACGATCAGCTTGATCTGCCCGCCGCGATCGGCGAGGTTCTGAATTATCTGCAAGACCGTAGCGACGACTGGCGCCTGCTAGCCGCAGGCCACCGTATCGTTCACGGCGGCGAGGAGTTTCGTGCGCCGGTGCGGCTCGATGAGGACATCCTGGTCCGGCTGGACCGCTACACGCCGCTGGCGCCGCTGCACCAGCGCTACAACCTCGAGGCTGTCCGCGCCCTGGCCGACCGCTATCCCGATTTGCCGCAGATCGGCTGCTTCGACACCGCGTTCCACGCCGATCACGATGCGGTCACCGCCAGCTACGCACTGCCGCAGCATCTGCGAAATCAAGGTATCCGCCGCTACGGCTTTCATGGGCTGTCCTACGAGTGGATCGCACGCGTGCTGGCTGAGGAGCTCGGCGGAGCGCCGGAGCGTATGGTGGCGGCCCACCTGGGCAACGGCGCCAGCCTGTGTGCGATGCGGGCGGGAAAAAGCGTAGACACCACCATGGGCATGACCGCACTGGAAGGCCTGCCCATGGGGACGCGCTGCGGGGCGATTGATCCGGGTGCGGTGCTGTTCATGCTGCGCAGCTGCGGTCTGGAGCTGGATGAGGTCGAACGCCTGCTGCATGACGAGTCGGGCCTCAAAGGCCTGTCCGGCGGCATTTCCGACATGTCCGAGCTGGTCGCCAGCGACAGCCCGGATGCGAAGCTGGCGGTGGATTACTTTGTGCTGCGCACCGCCCAGAAGATTGGCGAAATGGTGGTTTCACTGGGCGGCCTGGATGCACTGGTGTTCACCGGCGGCATCGGCGAGAACGTCGCGCCGGTGCGCGAGCGCATCGTCGATCGATTGGCCTTCCTGCCGGTTTTCGATGTCCGCGTGATACCGGCGGATGAAGAGCGCATGATTGCCCTCCATACCCTGAGCGTGCTCGACCAAATCTGAAATCAGAGTCAGAGCAAGCACCGGCCTGGCACCATGGCACAGGGGCGCCCGGCACGAGCCCGGCCGACAAACCCCGTACCGCCGATCAACGTGACGATGCCGCGCTCGCTCAGTGCGGTGACCGTCTGCGTCTGCCGGCGGTGACGGCTATCGGTCTTTCAGGACGTCTTTCAGGCCGCGTCCTTCTGTTCGAACCAGTCTTCCGTGCCGCCTTCGTAGTCGTAAATCCGCGAAAATCCGGCCGCGGCGAGCTTCTCAGCCGCCTTGGGCGAGGCATCGCAGTCGAAATTGGCGCAGTAGACCACGATCTTGCGGTCCTTGCTGCCCGCGACCTTGGCAACTCGCTCGGCGAAGTCCTCGTGCTTGACCGGGATATTGATCGAGGTGCGAATGTGTTGTTCGTTGAAGGCGTCACGCGGCAAGACGTTGATGAGCACGAAATCCTCATGCTCGACTTCGTTCATTTTCTTGAGCGTATCGCGATCGATGTTTTTCATGATGACCCTCCTTAAGGTGTCTGCGCGGCCCCACTCAGGGAGTTGGTCTGGCGCCGGCCACGATGCGATCGGTCGCCTGGCTGGCAATGTTGCCGTCGCCCTGGCGGCGGATGTCGCCCATGCTGACGATTCCCATCAGCCGCTTGGACTTCGCATCGTCCAGCACGACCAGGCGGTAGACCTGCTGCTCGGCCATGCTCATGGCGGCCGACTCCAGATCATCGTCGGCAAAACAGTACAGCACCTTGTCGGTCATGGCCCTTTCGACCGGGGTGGTCTCGGGATCCATGCCCTCGGCAACGCAGCGGACGACGATGTCGCGGTCGGTGGTGACGCCGACCAGTCGATCCTCGTACTCATCGGATACCGGCAGGAATCCGGTATCCAGCTGCTTGAGTTTCGCGGCTGCCTGCTTGAGAGTCGTACCACGGGGGACGGTCGCGACCGGTTTTGTCATGACGTCTGCAATTTGCATGAAAGTTTCCTCGCTGTCTTGCGTGTACTAGTTGCGACAGGATGAGCGCGGAAAGTTCCTGT
>SKNJ01000330.1 GCA_007120575.1 Thioalkalivibrio sp. | reverse complement strand
TGAAGAGTTGAAGAGTTGAAGAGTTTAGGAGACGGAATACAGAAGACAGAAGACAGAGGACGGAAGACAGAAGACAGAAGGTAGAAGATAGAAGGCAGAAAGAACGATAGAACGATAGAACGATAGAACGAATGAACGATAGAACGAAAGAACGACTTTGCGACATTTCGACTTTTCGACTTTTCTGACTTTTCAGACTGATTTTGACGCAGAGTCCACAGCGAGCGGCGATTTTTCTTTTTGGTACTTTTTCTTTTGATCGCCAAAAGAAAAAGTACAACCAAGGGAAAAAGAACGAAACAGGAAAGCGGAAGGAAGAGGGAAGACAATGGAACGAATGAACGAGTGAACGACTTGGTTTACGCGTTGAATGGTTGAAATAATTAGCGGGCAAAAGACGGGAAACGGCGGTTTCTATAAAAAATGGCATTAATTTTGATAAATACTGGGTGCTTTTCGCATGCTCAGCAAAGCTTTATCCACGAAAATGAAGGGTTTTTTTCTGCTTACGGTAATGTTGATGGCGATGGCCTGGCCCTTGAAAATTCAGGCAGTTGCCAGCGGCCCCAAAAACAAGGAGAATGGGCAACGGCCTTCCATCGGTCTTACCCTGAGCGGGGGCGGGGCCAGGGGTCTGGCCCATATCGGGGTATTGCATGTGATCGACAGCCTGGGCATACCGGTCGATTACATCAGCGGGACAAGCATGGGCAGCATTGTCGGAGGCATGTACGCAGCAGGAAATTCGGCCGCCGAAATCGAACAATTTGCCCTGGAGATGAACTGGCTGGCCCTGTTGTCGCGCAGCATCGACCTGAACTATATCCACCCCAGCCAAAGAGCGTCCCACAGACAGTTTATCCTGGAGTTCCCTATAGAGGAGTGGCAGATCAAACTGTCTACAGGAGCCATTGAGGGGCAGCAGCTTTGGAACAAGCTTAACGAACTTTTCTTTCACGTATACGATGTCAGGGATTTTTCAAACTTACCCATCGCCTTTGCCTGTGTGGCGACTGACGTGGAAACCGGAGAGGCAGTGGTCATGAAAGATGGTGACCTGGTGAGTGCCATCAGGGGGTCGATGGCCATTCCTTCTGTATTTACCACCGTTGAACGGGAGGGCCTCAGTTTGATCGACGGGGGGGTGTCTGACAATTTCCCGGTGAAGGTGGTCAGGGAAATGGGCGCGGAATTCGTAATCGGTGTCAATGTTTCCCAGGGGCTCCGTCCGGCCAGGGAGCTTCAATCGGCCATAGACATCATCTACCAGATGGGGTTTTACAGCGATGCCCGTAGTTTTTCCCGCAACCGCGAACTCACCGACCTGTATATCGAGCCTTCGCTGGGCGACTATACGGCAGCCAGCTTTGGCAGCACGGCGCAGATTATTGAATTGGGAAAAATCGCTGCCAGGGAGCAGCTCGACCGCCTGGGCATGCTCGCCGGGAACAGGACTGGCCAGGATGGGGCCCGGGCCAGAGAGAGGGAAGAAATAGTCATCCTGGTCGATTCGATCCGTTTTTTCGGCCTTGGGAATATCCGGCCCGGTTTCGCACAGAATACCATGGGGCTCTCCCCTGGCGACAGCATCAGCTCAAACAGCCTCACCAGGGCCATCAACCGGCTTTACGCCACCAATTATTTTGAGCGGGTGCACTACCAGGTACTTCCGGGCAGTGAACCTGACCGGGCCATATTGGTGCTCGACGTCATTGAAAAACCATTAAGGAACCTTACTGCCGCCTTCCACTTCAGTTCCTTCACCGGTGCAGGCATCGTGGGGGGCATTGGAACGAGTAAATTATTCTTCCACAATGTGTCGGCTTCTGCCAGGTTCCTGCTTGGCGAAAAGCCAGCTTTCGACTCCCGGATCACTTACTTTACCAGCGAAAGGCGAAGAACATGGCTCGACCTGCAAATCCGGGGCAGGCAACTGACATTCCCACTCTACGATGATTTTGAACGTGTATCCGAATACAACCAGGGGCTCTTCCGGGTGTCATTATCGGCAAACAGGAGGTTGGGAGCAAACGACTACCTTATCCTGGAATCGGGTTACCGCTACCAGTACCTCTCGCCCAATATACGCAGCCCGGTAACCATTGTGGGCAATATCCAATCAAGACGGGCGGGCATCGGGTGGAACTTTCACAGCCTCGACAAAAACAACTTCCCCGAATCAGGGCAACGCATCGATCTGAAAGCAAATTATATTTTCGATCAGCAACCCTCCTTCCACACCATCCGCTTGAATGACGAAGAGGCAGGGCTTGAGGACCTGGGTATCCGCATCAGGAATTTCGTGCAAGCCAGGATCAACTGGCAAACCTATCTGCCTCTGGGCGAAAACACCACCCAGATCTCACACTTCCAGCTGGGCTACAACTTCAATCCCGACCAGGGCTTCATCAACGGCTTCAACCTGGGAGGCACTCATTCCTTTTTAGAAAACCAGCATGTTTTTACCGGATTGTCCGAATATGAGATCATTTCCAGCTCCCTGATCTCCATGGGATTGGGCTGGCAGCTCAATCTGGGCAACAACGTTTACGCCAGGGCCAAAATCAACGCCGCCGGCTATGATTTCAGTTTCCGCATGCCCGAAAAACTGTCCAGTGACAATCTTGTCTTTGGAGGAGGGCTGTCGCTGGGATACAATTCATTGATCGGTCCCATCGAGATCACCCTTGCCTACAGCCCGACAACCAACCGCATCAGAGGGTATCTGGATTTGGGCTGGGGGTTTTAGGACGAGTCAGTAGTGGGTAGTAGGTAGTAGGTAGGAAGAAGAAAGTCGAAGAGTTGAAAAGTTGAAAAGTTGAAAAGCCAACAGCAAAAACCCAACAGCCAACAGCCAACAGCCAACAGCCAACAGCCAAAAGCCAAAAGCCAAAAGCCAAAAGCCAATACCCAAAAGCCAAAACCCAACGGCCAACAGCCAACAGCCAAAACCCAACAGCCAACAGCCAACAGCCAACAGCCAAAACCCAACAAAAAAAAAGCCCCACCCGTGTTGAAGGGATGGGGCCGTAAGATTCCGGCGACGACATACTCTCCCAGGTCTTACCCCAGTACCATCTGCGCGGGCAGGCTTAACGACTCTGTTCG
>SKNJ01000162.1 GCA_007120575.1 Thioalkalivibrio sp. | reverse complement strand
GGCGCCGTCTGGTAGATGGCGCCGAGCGCGTCAAACTGCTGGGTGACGAGGTCGTGGTGGCCGCCCATGTCCATACCCTGGGCGGCTTCTCCGCGCATGCCGGGCGCAGCGAACTGCTGGAGTGGGCGGCAGGCTTCCGCAGCCATCCAGTGTTCCACCTAGTACATGGCGAGCCCGAGGCGCGCGAGGCCCTGGCCAGCGCCCTGCGCGACGAACGAGGACAGGATGCGCATATCCCGGCGTTCGGGGAGACCATCACGCTCTGACCGGGGGCGTACTAGACGCGAATGCCGGAGCTCTCACAAGTCAGCACCTACACCCTCCTCGCCGGTTTCCTCGGCGGGCTGGGCCTGTTCCTGCTGGGGATGAGTCTGCTTACCGAGGGGCTGAAGACCGCCGGCGGCAAGGCACTGCAGCACATTCTCGGGGAATGGACCCGCACCCGTCCCCGGGCACTGGCCTCGGGGATCGGGGTCACCGCGCTGGTGCAGTCATCCAGTGCAGTGACCGTCGCGATTATCGGCTTCGCCAATGCGGGCCTGCTGACCGTGGGACAGTCCGTATGGGTCATCTTCGGCTCCAACGTCGGCACCACCATGACCGGCTGGCTGGTTGCCATCCTCGGGTTCGATATCCGCATCGAGGCCTTCGCCCTCCCCGCCATCGGCGTGGGCGCGCTGCTCTACCTGTTCCTGCGTGCCACGCGACCGCGACATCTGGGCCTGGCGCTGGCCGGGTTCGGTCTGCTGTTTCTCGGCATCGACGTACTGCGCGAGGCCTTCACCGGGCTGAGCAACAACGTCGAGCTTGATGTCCTGGCCCGTCCCGGATTCACCGGCCTGCTGATCATGGTCGGCCTCGGGGCCCTGCTGACCGTTCTGATGCAGAGCTCCTCGGCCTCCATGGCCATGGCCCTGACCGCCGCGATGACCGGAGCCCTGCCGCTGGAGGCCGCGGCCGCCGCGGTGATCGGAGCCAATCTCGGGACCACCGTGAAGGCCCTGCTGGTGGTCATCGGGGCAACCCCCAACGCCAAGCGCGTGGCCGCCGCGCACGTGATCTTCAACGGCCTGACCGCGCTGGTCGCGCTGCTGATCCTGCCGTGGTTCCTGGCCGCGATCGCCTGGGTCTGGGGCAGCACCGGGGAAGCGCCCGCCCCAGCGATGCTGCTGGCCGTGTTTCACACCGCCTTCAACCTGCTGGGTGTCTTGCTGATGGTGCCGGTCGCGCCAGCAATGATTCGCTGGCTGCAGCACCGTTTCCGCACCGCGGAGGAGGATGCCGCGCGCCCGCGCTTTCTCGACAACAGCAGTTCCGGAGTGCCGGAACTGGCCCTGCAGGCGCTGTGGCAGGAGATCGATCGCCTCGCCGACATGAGCCACCATATCGCGCGCGAGGCGCTGCAGCCGGCCCCCCCGCGCGAGGGCCGGCTGGATGCGCCGCGCGCCGGGGTCGAGCGACTGACCCGGGCCATTGGAGAATTCGCCAGTCGCGCGGCGCGCAGTCCCATGGCCGAACCGGTGGCCGACGCGATCGCCGACAGCGTGCGCATCGCACGCTACCATCAGGAAATCGCGGTACTCGCCTGCGAGATCGCCAGCCTGCGGCGGGAGCCCGGTTCCAGCGAACCCCCTGCGATCAGCCGGCAACGGCGCGGCTGGCAGGAACAGGTGATCCGCGCCCTCGACCTGGCCCGCCTGGAGGCGGACAACGGCCAGAGCGACGCCATGGGCGCAGCGGTCGAGGCCGTGGAACAGGCCTACCATGAACTCAAGGCGGCACTGCTGCGCGAGGGGACCTTCGGTTCGCTGTCGCTAACCGAAATGGAGCGTCAACTGCGTATCATCAGCATGGCACGGCGTCTGGTCACCGAATCCGACAAGGCCCGTCGGCATGCCGAATCCATGCACGAACGCCTGGAAGGGGTACGCCCCCACCCCGATGACTCCGCGGAGACCCCATGATCGAGCAGAGACAACTGGACGAGGCGATAGAACTCGGACGCGCCCAGGCCCTGTCCTGCGCCGGCCTGGACTACAGCCGCCTGCTGGAGCCGGTCGCAGGCTATCCGCGCAGCAGCGTCGTGCTGCCCGACCGCTCCGTAGTACCGGGCTACCCCTCGATCGGGCGCATCCAGTCGCTGGAGGCCGGGCTGCCGCGCCAGTTCCAGGGCCCGTTCTGGGCGGAGGAAAAGATCGACGGCTTCAACGTACGCATCCTGCGCCGGAATGGCTCCATCTACGCCTTCAGCCGCGGCGGATACGTATGCGCATTCAGTACCGACCGGGCACCGGATTTCATCGACCCCGCGGTATTCGACGCAGAGCCCGATCTGGTGCTGTGCGCCGAGATCGCGGGCCCGGATACCCCCTATCTGGAGGGCTCGACCCCCCGCGTGGAACACGACGTCGCCCTGTTCGTGTTCGATCTGATGCGTCTGGGCCAGCCCGGATTCCTGAACCAGGCCGACAAGTTCGCACTGTGCGACCACCATGGCCTGCCGCCGGCACCGATCCACGGCCGCTTCGGGCCGGACGATACCGAGGCACTGGCCAAACTGATCCTGCGTCTGGACGCCGAGGGTGCCGAGGGCCTGGTACTGAAGACCGACGACGGTCGCGACCGTGCGAAATACGTCACCGGCGGCTCCTGCATCACCGACATCCGCGCCTGTGCCGAACAACTGCTGGACCTGCCCCCGCAGTACTTCACCAACCGTCTGACCCGCCTGGCGATCTTCCTGGCCGAGCACCCCGAGATGGACCGCGACGCGACCGAACAGGCCCTGGGTCGCGCGTTCCTCGCCGGCCTGGACGAAGCCGTCGGCAAGAGCCGAGAACACGGGCGCGTGGATCACCGCTACCGTTGCCGCTTCCGTGAACGGGCCAGTGCGCAGCGCTTCATTGAGCACATGCGGAGCACCGGCGGACGCCACGTACGGATCGGCAACGACATGCCGCGCCCCGAGGGTGATTACTGGCTACTGGAGTTCGAACGCCTGTTCGACCACATGACCGGCACGCTGTCCTCCGCACTGGCCGGCGACCAGCAGTACGACTGACCGCAACGCCGGCGCTCAGTCGCCGGGTGTGCCCGGTACCCCGGATTCGGCCAG
>SKNJ01000262.1 GCA_007120575.1 Thioalkalivibrio sp. | reverse complement strand
GCGGCCAGTTCCTTGCCGGTCCCGGACTCGCCGCGCAGCAGCACCGTGGTGTGGGTGGCGGCCACCCGGCGCAATTGCGCGCGCAGGGCCTGCATCGCCGGGCTCGGGCCGACCAGGCCGAGGTCGTCGGCAGCAGCATCCGGGGGGGCGCCGTCACGGCGGGTGTCGGGACGCGCATCGGTGGCCCGCGCGCGCAGCGCTGCGCGCAGGGTCAGCAGCAGGGCATCGTGATCGAATGGCTTGGCGATGTAGTCGGCCGCGCCTTCCTTCATCGCGGTAACCGCCGAGGGTACCGAGGCGTAGCTAGTCATGATGACCGTCGGGGTGTCGGTGAACTCGGGCAGCAGCTCGATGCCCTCGCCATCCGGCAGGCGCAGATCCACCAGTTGCAGGTCATACGGCTGCGTGGCCGCCAGCGCCCGGGCCTCGGCCAGGGTCTCTGCGGTCCCGACCTCGAAGTCGTGGTGCTCCAGGAAACGGCCCACGGCCCGGCGGATCGCGGCTTCGTCGTCAACCAGAAGGATACGGGTCATGGCTCGCAGGATGGCAGTGTCAGGAGGAATCGGGCCCCGCCCTCCGGGCGGTTGGCGGCCATCAGGGTACCACCGTGGTCGCGCACGATGCTGTAGGCCACCGGCAGGCCGAGCCCGGTGCCCTGGCCGGCCGGCTTGGTGGTGAAGAACGGCTCGAACAGCCGCTCCAGACTCTCCTCGGGGATCCCGGGGCCGGCGTCGTCGATGGTGATCTGGACGTGGTTGCCACGCCGGGTGGCGGAAATCGCGACGGTAGTGTCCTCGGGCGAGGCCTGTTCCGCGTTGGTCAGCAGATTGATGAAGACCTGCAACATGGTGGCCCGCGCCCCGCGGATGTGCAGGCCCGCCAGTCCGCGCGTCTCGAAGTGCAGGTCCTTGCGCCCTGCCAGTCGGGTCAGACGAATCGCCTCGGGTATGATGTCGGCCAGCGCGATGACCTCGAAGTGGCCACCGGATGGCCCTTCGTCGGCGTGCGCAAAGGTAATCAGCGATTGCACGATGGCATTGATGCGGCGGGTCTGGGCCAGGATGTCGTCGGCGGTGGCGCGGATCTCCTCCGGATCGTCCTCCAGCGGCAGGTTCTGTGCCAGCGAGGTGATCCCGGTCAGCGGATTGCCGATCTCGTGGGCGACCCCGGCGGCGAAGCGACCGATCGATGCCAGGCGGTCGCCGTGCGCGATCTCCGATTCCAGCTGGGCGCGCGCGGTGACGTCCTCGATCAGGATGATCCGCCCCTCCAGCTGGCCTTCGGCATCCTGCAAGTCCGACTTGTGCAGATTCAGGCGGCGGGTGCCGTCCGGCAGGTCTGCGTTCAGCTTGTACCACTGCCGGTCGGGGCTCTCGATGAAGGTGGTCAGCAGGCCACTCCAGGGCTCGTCGAGTTCCGCCAGGTTGTGCCCCACGGCGCGCTCGGTGGGGATTGCGGTCAGGCGGGCCAGGGCCTGGTTCCAGCCGGTGATCTCCCCGGTGCTGGCCAGGCTGGCGACGCCCAGCGGCAGCTCGTGCAGGATCTGGCGATGGAAACGGCGCAGGGCATCCAGCTCCGCGGCCAGGCCGGACAACGGCAGGGCGCGGGTCTCGAGTTGTTCCTCGACGCGTCGCAGGCTCTCGCTGAGGGTATGACGCCCGGCCGCATCCAGGCGCAGGTGCTGGTCCACGATCATGCGCGCCAGTACCGGGCCCAGCAGGCCCGACAGGTTGCGTTCGATGCGCTCGCGCAAGTGGCGCAGGTCGCCGCGCGAGCGGGTGTGGCGCGGCAGCCCCAGCTCGTCCAGCGCGCGCTGGACCTCGTGGCGCGCGGCGCTGACGCCGAGGGTGGCGGCCAGCGCGGTCTCCATCTCGGCCACATCCCCGGCCAGCGGCAGCCCGCCGCCGCCTGCCGACGACTCGTTGGGGCAGCAGGCGCGTCCCGCCTCGACCTCCTCGCGGTTGGGGCGCGTCAGTAGCGAGCCGAGCACGAACAGCACCGCGTTGCTCCCCAGGCTCAGCATCAGTGCGAAGGTCCAGCCATCCAGCATGTCGGCCCGCAGCAGGGCCTGTGGGTCGGGATAGCCGGTGGCGATCCCGGCGTCGGCCAACAGCGGTAGGACCAGGGTGAAGGCCCAGCCGGTGATCCCGGCGGCCAGCCCGAGCAGGAAGCCGACGCGGGTGGCACGCGACCACAGCATCAGCCCGGCCAGACCAGGCAGGAGCTGGGCTACCGCGGCAAACGAGATCAGCCCGAGCTGGGCCAACCCCTCGACCATCTGCAACAGCCCGTAGAACGCATAGCCGAGCCCGATGATCAGCACGATCCACAGGCGCCGGCCCCATAGCAGCCGGCTGTAGAGGTTGGCGGCCGCGCTGTCCTCGTCATGCAGGCGGGTCATGGGCGACAGGTAGTTGGTCCCCATGTGGGCCAGCGCCAGGGTGGTGACGATCATCATTGCGCTGGCCGCGGAGACACCGCCGACGAACACCAGCAGCGCCAGGGCGGGCGAGTCGAGCAGGGCCGCGATCCCGATGGCGTAGTAGTTGGGGTCGATGGTCAGTCCGGCTCCCTGACCGGCCCAGTAGAGCACCGGCATCGGCAGGTTCAGCAGGAGCAGGAAGGCGGGGAAGGCCCAGGCCGCGCGGTTCAGGGCTTGCGGATTGATGTTCTCCGTGAACAGCATGTGGAACTGGCGCGGCAGCAGGAAGGCCGCGGCGAACGCCAGGATCATCATGCCGAACCAGCCGCCTTCGCGGACCGGGGCGTACAGGGCCTCGACCGCGTCGGGGTTGTGTTCCAGCCATTCGCCGAGGCCGGCGAAGCCGCCGAATACCGCGTACAGGGCGACCCCCGCGATGCCGAGGATCGCGACCAGCTTGACCAGCGACTCGAACGCGATCGCCAGCACCAGCCCGGTGTGCTTCTCGCGTGGTGCGATATGCCGGGTCCCGAACAGGATGGTGAACAGCGCGATGGTGGCGCTGAAGGTCAGGGCCAGCAGATGCGGCGGTGTCTCCGCGGTCAGCACTCCGGCGGATTCGGCCACCGCCTTGATCTGCAACGCGATATAGGGGAGGACCCCGGCGAGCATGAACAGCGCGACCATCGGGCCAGTGATCCGGCTGCGGTAACGGAACGCGAACAGGTCCGCGAGCGAGGTCAGTTGCTGTTCCCGGGTCAGACGCAGGATCGGGCGCAGCAGCCACGGGCTGGCGGCAAACGCGAGTGTGACCCCCAGGTAGATGGTCAGGTACAGGTAACCATGATCGGCCAGGAAGCCGAGGTTGCCGTAGAAGGTCCAGGAGGTCGCATAGACCCCCAGCGACAGGCTGAATACCCAGCCATTCGCTGCCAGCCGGCCCACCCGGGGCACGCGGTCGGCCAGAAACGCGATCCCGAACAGCAGCGCGAGATACGCGACGCCCACCGCATAGATCAGGCCGAGGCTAAGGGTCACGCCGTTCGCCCGAGGCCAGTGCGATCAGGCCGATGAAGAAGCCCCAGGCGACGAACGGCCACCACCAGGCCGGGGACAGGTGGGCCATCCATACCACCAGCGGGCTGAGGAACAGCAGGATGCCGAGCAAAACCACCAGAATGGTGCGCGAGGCGTGCATGGGTCAGTCACTGTGCTGCAAGGAAACAGTGGTCAATGTACACGCTCGTGTCGTTTGCCCAAACCCGACGCTCGCCCTGGCCGACCCCGGAGATCGCCACGTCGCTGCGCTCCTCGCGATGACGGTGCTTGCTACCCCCCCGTCATTGCGAGGCCCCGCAAGGGGCCGTGGCAACCTCCGGACGCAACCCCCGACGTCCGCCCTGGCCGGCGCCGGGGCCGACCCCGGAGATCGCCACGTCGCTGCGCTCCTCGCGATGACGGTGCTTGCTGCCCCCGTCATTGCGAGGCCCCGCAGGGGCCGTGGCAGCCTCCCGACGAAACCCCCGACGGCCGCCCCGGCCGGCGTGCCGGCAAGGGGACATCCGAATGCGCGGCTTACACGGATCCGGTGCGCGTGCGGGTGGCGAGCGTGGTGGTCAGTGGCAGCCGGGTCGGCAGCGGGTCCGCGGTCAGCCGGTCCAGTGCCTCGGCGAGCTGTGCGGGCGGGGCATCCGGATGGTCGGGGTCGCTGGGTGGCAGGTTGATCCGGCGCAGGGTGGTGGCCAGTTCGGCGCGCGCCGCATCGCCGTGCAGGCCCTCGGCACCGCTGCCCTTGGCCAGTTTGGCACCGCCCGGCACGGTCAGCACCGGGTGATGGGCGTAGCGTGGGGCATCGGCCCCGAGAGCCGCGTGGAGCTGGAGCTGACGCGGGGTGGAGCCGAGCAGGTCGATGCCGCGCACGACATCGGTTACCCCGAGCGCGAGATCATCGACTACCGTGACCAGCTGGTAGGCCATGATGCCGTCGGCACGGCGAATCACGAAGTCGCCGCCCAGCGCCTCGAGATCGAATGCGACCGGTCCGAGAAAGCGGTCCCCCACGGTCCAGTGGCGTTGCGCGGCGCGGGCGCGGACCGCGCGGGGTGGGCGCCCGGGGGGCAGGCCGTGGCGGCAAGTGCCGGGGTAGACCGGGCCTTCCCAGCCGGTGTGGCCGTCGGCCGCCACATCCCGCCGAGTGCAGCCGCAGGGGAATGCGTGGTCGTTGGCAAGCAGGGTGTCCAGTGCCGCCTGGTAGGCGGACCCGCGGCGGCTTTGCCAGGTGACGGGGCCGTCCCAGGTCAGGCCGAAGTCCTCCAGAGTGGCGAGGATGACGTCCGCCGCGCCGGGGCGGACGCGCGGGGTATCGATATCGTCGATCCGCAGGTGCCACTGGCCGCCGTGCGCGCGGGCATCCAGCCACGAGATGGTCGCGGCCAGCAGGGAGCCCGCATGCAGGGCGCCGGACGGGGTGGGGGCAAACCGGCCGACATAGCCGTTGGCCTGGGTCATCCGTTCGGGCGTGGAGGTCACGGCCCGGCCGGAATCAGGCCCGCTGCTTTTCCTTGATCTCGTCGAGCTGCTTGCAATCGATGCACATGGTGGCCGTCGGACGTGCCTCCAGGCGGCGAATGCCGATCTCCACGCCGCAGGTCTCGCAGTAGCCGTAGTCGTGGGTGTCGATCTTGCGCAGGGCCTCGTTGATCTTCTTGGACAGCTTGCGCTCGCGATCGCGGGCGCGCAGCTCCAGGCCGAATTCTTCTTCCTGGGTGGCGCGGTCGGCCGGATCGGCGAAATTGGCGGCGTCCTGGCGCATGTGCCCCACGGTGCGATCGACTTCCTCTGCCAGTTCCTGACGCCATGCCTGCAGCAGGCCGCGGAAATGTTCCAGCTGCTCCGGATTCATGTACTCTTCGTCCGGCTTGGGCACGTAGGGCTCGATGCCCCCGGCGACCATGTGCTGGGTGGAGGGTTTGTCGGTCTTGCTGTCTGCAGCCATGCGGACTTTCTCCGGCTGGAAAAATGAGGCGCACTTAGTACCAGAGAAGGTGCGCCCGGGCAAGTCCCGTGCCATCACCGGACCGGGGCGGTGTTCGGGGGCTCGGGCATTGTGAATGGTTTTTCATCGAGTTACGGCGGTTTTCGGGGGAACGGAGGTATGCAGGAACTTCGTGCACTGATCTTCGATGTGGACGGTACCCTGGCGGATACCGAACGGGACGGCCACCGGGTGGCCTTCAATCAGGCGTTCGCCGAGGCGCGGCTGGACTGGCACTGGAGTGTCGAACGCTATGGCGAGCTGTTGCGCGTGACCGGTGGCAAGGAGCGCATTCGGCAGTATCTGTCCGAGGACCATCCGGAGATGCTGGCGGATCCGGGGATCGAAGAGCGCATTCGTGCATTGCACGCGGCGAAGACCCGTCACTATGTGAGGCTGCTGGAGGGGGGCTCGATCCCGTTGCGCCCCGGCGTGCGGCGACTGCTCGACCAGGCGGAGCAGGCCGGGATTCGGCTGGCGATCGCGACCACCACCACCCCCGAGAACGTGACCGCATTGCTGCGCGCAACACTCGGCGAGGACGGACCCTGGCGCTTCGAGGTCATCTCGGCCGGGGATGTGGTGCCGGAGAAGAAGCCGGCGCCCGATATCTTTACCCATGCGCTGGAGGCACTGGGACTGCCGCCGGAGGCCGGCCTGGCACTGGAGGATTCCGATAACGGGGTGCGTGCGGCCCGGGGTGCAGGTCTCGCGGTGGTGGTCACCACCAACGACTACACCCGCGATCAGGATTTTTCCGGGGCACTGGCGGTGCTTGACGGATTTGGCGAGCCGGAGCGACCGGCCCGGGTGCTGGCGGGTCCCCCGCGTTCCGGGTCGGTGGTGGTGGATGTACCGACGCTGCGGGGCTGGTTCGCCGCGCGGACGAGCGGTTGAGAGGGCACGCCCGGCGGTCTTTCGGGTGTGCCATCACGATGCCGCGGACGGCCGAACGATGCCCGGAAATTCCGGGACCGGGCAGATCGGCTACAGCTCACGCAGCCCGAGCACATCCTGCATGTCGAACAGACCGCTGCCGGCACCGGCCAGCCACACCGCCGCGCGCACCGCTCCGGATGCGAACACCGTGCGGCTGGAGGCCTTGTGGGTGATCTCCACGCGCTCGCCATCCCCGGCAAACAGTGTGGTGTGCTCGCCGACGATGTCGCCGCCGCGCACGGTCGCGAAGCCGATGGTGCGCCGGTCCCGCGCTCCGGTCTGGCCCTCGCGCCCGTAGACGGCGTCATGCTCCAGGTCCCGCCCGAGGGTTTCCGCCACGATGCGGCCCAGCTTCAGCGCGGTGCCGGAGGGCGCATCCACCTTGTGCCGGTGGTGCGCCTCCAGGATCTCCACATCCACGCTGTCACCCAGCGCCCGCGCGGCCAGCTCCACCAGCTTGAACGTCAGGTTTACGCCCACGCTCATGTTTGGCGCGTAGACGATCGCAAGGGACTCGCCGGCAACGCGCAGTCGTTCTTCCTGTTCGGCATCCAGGCCGGTGGTCCCCACCACCAGACCCTTGCCACCGGCACGGCACAGCTCCAGGTGGGTCATGGTCGACTCCGGGCTGGTGAAGTCGATCAGGACATCGAAATCATCCACGACCCGCGTCAGGTCCTCCACCATCCGGACCGTGCCCTCCCGGCCCACGGTCTGACCCAGGGCCTCACTGCCCGGACGTTCGCTGGCGGCACCCAGAATGGCCTCCGAGTGCTCGTCCACCGCCTGTACCAGATTCCGGCCCATGCGCCCGGCCGCACCCGCGATTGCAATTCGAATCATCCCATCTCCCTGTCAGCCAAAGTTCAGGAAACAACGTTCCGCGCCTCCTGGAGGAGCCGCCACCCTACGAATCCGCGCTGCATTACACCAGACCTGTGCCCGGATATAACATCGGTGCGGGTACGGCCCCGGGATCACCGCCGACCGCTTACGGGGCCTCCGGATGCTCCAGGATGGACTCCAGTATCTGCTGTGCCTCCTGGTCCAGCGTATACCCGTCCTGTTCCAGCGGGTTCGGTGAACGCAACAGCATAACCAGATCCCGCGGCATCCGGTCGGCCCAGGCCAGCCAGCGATCACGCCGCCGGAAGACCTCTCGGCTCGCCGCGTCGCCGCAATAGGCCCAGTGCCACGGTTCGAACCGGATGCCGAACGGATTGTTCCGGAAAAAGCTGTTGCGAAACCCGTAGCGATGACCGTGGGCGCGCAGCCATGCATAGGCCGGCGAACGCGACAGCTTCAGGTCGGGCTGTGCCCGGCGCAACGAGTCGGGCAATGCGATGTCGATGGCGTAGCCGGTGTGGTGTTCGCTGAAACCCGGTGGGGCGACTCGGTGGATGGCCTGGTCGAAACCCAGCCCCCGGCCCTCGGCAAAGCGGTCAAACAGACGCTGTTGCTGCGCAAGGGAGCGGAAGCCGGTGTGAATAACGACTGGACAGCCGGCCCGGCTCATTGCATGACTCATCACCAGAAAGGCCTCGGCTGCACGGATATGCAGGCGCACCCGCTCGCTGTACTGCACCAGATCCGCCGGATCGGCCTGCGCATACCGCAAGTGCCCGAAACAGGCGGGGCGTTCGAGCCAGTCCGACAGATCGAGGTCGTTCATCGCATCCCCCTTTCAGGGCGACATTGCGCAGTTCGAAGTGGCCTCGTACGCCCCCCCCGGCAACCGCCGTACCGCGCGGCCCGGGCGACACCCGGCCACCCGGCACCGCCGCGCCGGCTCACGCCCGCGCCGCCAGGCGCGCAATCGCATCCGACAGCCCGACCTTGTTGGAGGCCTTGAACAGGATGACATCCCCTTCCTGCGCGATGCGCTCCAGCAGTTCCGGCAGCCCCGTTGTGTCGGGCAGCAGGGCGCCCTGGCGCTCGCTCGGTATCAGCGGCCACAGGGCCTGCATCGTTTCGCCGACCAGCACGATCTGCTCCGCCGTGGACCCCAGCACATCGTCAATCAGACCGGCATGCAGGGCGGCTGCCTGCTTGCCCAGTTCCAGCATGTCGCCCAGGACCGCGATGCGTCGCCCGGAACGCTGCGGGCCGTGTTCCCGCAGCAGGCCGAGCGCGGCCCGCATGGATAGCGGATTCGCATTGTAGGACTCGTCCAGCACGGTCACTGACTGGCCCCGAAGGTTCAGCGCGAGGACCTGCCCGCGACCTGCGATCGGGCGGAACCTTGCCAGGGCCGCGCTCGCGGCCTTCCAGTCCAGCCCCAGCCGTGCCATCACTGCCAGACAGGCCAGCGAATTCACCGCGATATGGCGGCCGGCCTGCCCGACCGAGTAGACGAATCGTTCGCCCGCAAATCGCGCACGCACCTCGCCGGTGGCAAAGTCGTAATGTTCCAGGTGAATGTCCGCACCCGGGTCCTCGCCATACAGCAGGACCTCGCAACCCTGTTTCCGGGCCTTGTCCCGCATCAGGTCCAGGAAGGGGCTGTCCGCGTTGATGATCGCGGTTCCGTCTCGCGGCATGCCTTCGAACAGTCGGCTCTTGACCCGTGCGACATTCTCGAGATTGCCCAGATATTCGAGATGCGCGGTGCTGATCCCGGTCAGGACCGCGATATCCGGTGCCATGCGGAAGTCGTGACGGGCATAGGCATTGGCGGCGGCGACCTCGAGCAGGGCCAGGTCATAGTTCAACAGCCGGGTCAGCTTGCTCAGGCTGTCGCGAAACAGGTTCTGGTTGCCCTCGGTGATCAACAACCGCGAGTCGGGGGCGACCTGCTCCAGCAGGTCCTGCAGCATGCCAAGCGTGGTGGTCTTGCCCGCCGATCCGGTCACGGCCACTACCGGCGCGGGCGCGACCCTGCCGAGCGACCGCGCCGTATCGAGAAAGAACTGAAAGCCGTCCTCCACCACCAGGACGTTGCGACCACCCAGCAGGGTCGGGTCATAGTGTCGTCGCGCGATGACCAGCCCCGCACGCGGGTGTTCGTCGAGGCGCTTCAGCAGATCCGGCAGGCTTCGCCGCCCCAGCCGGGAGAACTTGCAGATATTCCGGGGCCAGGCTTCATCGACCAGCATATGGAAACAACGCGGGTCGCATGGACCGGGACGGAGTTCCAGTCCCCCCATCGGGGCCGCCGGATCCCCGTGATATTCCCACGGGACCCGGGTGTCGATCCGCGCCAGAAACTCCGGCACCGGGGTTGCGGACGGCCGGGAGCGGACCGACACCCCCTGATGCTCGCCGAGCAGGGATTCCAGCGCGCGCCCGTAGCGGGCAAAGTCCACCGAACGCAGTGGCGTGATCCGGAAATGCGTGTCCCGGTTGTCGCCGGCGATCGGGATCAGGGTTTCCCGCACCCGGGGTTTCCCGTTGGCCTGGACCTCGAGAGACAGCTGTACGACTGCGCTCACCGGCATGGCTCCGGTGCCGTCGAAGCGGCCCGGAGGGCCAAACACGAAATTCCCGATGGAATAGCAGATCAACCCCTGCCTGTAGCGTTCGACCCGATCGAGTGTGTGGCTGCCATGCGCGATTACACAGTCGGTACCGGCATCGATCATGCCGCGGCACCATCGCTGGTGGACGGCGCCGGTCTCCCGATACTCGATCCCCTGCCAGTGCGGGATCACGATGATCAGGCTGTGCGGATCGTCCTGCCGCAGGCAGCGAATCCGAGCCGCCAGCGCATCGAAATTGGTGCTGGCCACTCCCGGACGGCGGGTGCCGGCGAAGAACCCGTAGCCGACATACCGGCGCGTTGATCGCATCCCGCTGAATACATGGATGCGGGTGGTGCCCCGTGCGTGTTGCCACGCAATCGACCGGGGGGCACGTGCCGCCGCGAGGCCTTCACCCGCGCCCATGGTCGCAATCCCGGCGGCGTGCAGGTGCGCGATGGTCTCGCGCAACCCCCGCGCCCCGAAATCCATCGAGTGGTTGTTGGCCAGTGTTACGGCGGTCACGCCGAGCTCTTTTAGCAGGCGAGTGGTGGGTGCCGGCTCGGCACAGCGTGCATCGACCTTGCCCGCGATCGGGGTGCCGGGTGCCTCGCCGAGCACCGTTTCGAGGTTCACGATGACCTCGTCGCAACCCGTCAGCAGCGGCCGCATCTCGTTGACCAGCGTACGCTCTGCATTCGGGGCGTCGCCGGGCGCCCATCGCGGCTCGTACTCCCCCGGAACCATGTCCCCGCAGATCGCCAGCCGGAACCCGTCGCTCATCGCATGACCCCCGTCCGGTTCCCTGCATCACCGCGGGCCCCGCGTGCGCGGCCCGGTATCCGGTCAGGCCGGATCGTCATCGTGAGCGTCCGGCGCATGGGCGTGGCGGTGGCGATTCTTGCCGGAGCGCTTGGCACGGTACATCGCCGCGTCGGCTTGTTGCAGCAGCGCCGCTCCGTCGTCGCCGTCGCGGGGGTACACGGCGACCCCGACAGAGGCAGAGATGCGGACTTCGCGATCGTCGAGTGTATACGGTCGACCCACGCTCTCGAGGACCTTCTCCGCGACTCGATCCACGCCTTCCAGCCGGGTCAGACCGGCAATCAGCAGGGCGAACTCGTCGCCACCCAGCCGGGCTGCCGAGTCGCTGTCACGGATGGTCTCGCGCAGGCGTTGTCCCACCTCGCGCAGCAGGATATCGCCGGCATCGTGGCCCAGCGTGTCGTTGATTGGTTTGAAGCCGTCGAGGTCGACGTAGAGCACGGCGAGGAACTGGCCCGCCTGCCGCGCCCGATCGATGTTCCTGCCCAGGAGTTCACGGAACAGGGTCCGGTTCGCCAGGCCGGTCAGGGCATCGTAATGGGCCTGGCGCCAGATCTCGCCTTCGCGGTGCTTGCGTTCGGTGATGTCCTCCTTGACGGCCACGAAATGGCTGATGTGGCCGGAGGCATCACACACCGGGCTCACCGAGACATCCTCGAAGAACAGGTCTCCGTTCTTCTTGCGGTTGACGAATTCGCCGTGCCACTCGCGGCCTTCGGTCAGCGCCGCGTACATCTCCTCGTAGGTGTCCGGTGGTGTCTCGCCGGACTGCATAAGCCGCGGGTTCTGCCCCAGCACCTCGTCCTCGCGGTAACCGGTCACCTCGGTGAACTTGTCGTTCACGAACACGATGCGGCTGTCGGTGTCGGTCACCACCACCGATGCGGGGCTGTG
>SKNJ01000210.1 GCA_007120575.1 Thioalkalivibrio sp. | reverse complement strand
TCCTGCTGTGCCGTTCCACCCTGGCGATCCCGGAGGGCGAGCGGCGCAAGATCGCGCTGTTCACGAACGTCGAGGAAAAGGCGGTGATTTCCGCAGTAGATGTCGACAACATTTACAAGATCCCGTTGTGGCTGCATTCCCAGAAGCTCGACGACATCGTGTTGCGCAAGCTGCATATCGAAGCCCCGTCGGCCGACCTGTCGGACTGGAAACACGTGGTGAATGCCATGGAGTTCCCGGAGTCGGAGGTGACGGTCGGGATGATCGGGAAGTACGTCGACCTGACCGAATCCTACAAGTCGGTGAACGAGGCCCTGACCCATGCCGGGATCCAGGCCGGGACCCGTGTGCATATTCGCTACCTGGACTCGGAGAAGCTGGAAGGCGCCGATACCCAGGCCCTCGACGAGCTGGAAGGGCTGGACGCGATCCTGGTGCCTGGCGGCTTTGGCGAGCGCGGGGTCGAGGGCAAGATCGCGGCGGTACGCCATGCCCGGGAACGGGGGATCCCGTATCTCGGGATCTGCCTGGGCATGCAGGTCGCGGTGATCGAGTTTGCCCGCCACGTGGCGGGGCTCGACGGCGCGCACAGCACGGAGTTTGTCCCGGATACCCCGCATCCCGTGATCGCGCTGATCACGGAATGGCAGGACCGCGAGGGCCAGGTCGAGCGTCGTGATACGGAAAGCGATCTCGGTGGAACCATGCGCCTCGGGGCGCAGAGTGCGCGGCTGGTGAAGGATTCACGGATCGCCGAGGCCTATGGCAGCGATCGCATCGAGGAGCGCCACCGCCACCGGTTCGAGTTCAACAACGCTTATCGTGAACGCCTGGAAGCCGCCGGACTGGGGATTTCCGGGGTCTCGGAATCAGGGGAACTGGTCGAGGCGGTCGAACTGGCCGGGCACCCCTGGTTCGTGGGCTGCCAGTTCCATCCGGAATTCACGTCCACGCCGCGCGACGGGCATCCGTTGTTCACCGGCTTTATTTGTGCCGCGCGTGATTACCAGGCGGCCCGCGCACCGCAGACGGCCACCGCGTTGACGGAGTAGCGCATTTCCGAACGCGCCGTATGCGGGTCCGGACGCCCGTGCCGGCATGACAGGACGAGCAATGCATCTTTGTGGGTTTGAAGTCGGGCTGGATCGGCCCCTTTTTCTGATCGCCGGGCCGTGCGTGATCGAATCCGAGGCGATGGCCCTGGAGACTGCCGCCACGCTGAAGACGATGGCGGACGATCTGGGGATCCCGTTCATCTACAAGTCCTCGTTCGACAAGGCGAATCGCTCGTCGACCGGCAGCTTTCGCGGCCTCGGGATGGACGCGGGGCTGCGGATCCTGGAACGGGTGAAGAACGAGCTCGGCGTACCGGTGCTGACCGACGTGCACGAGGATACCCCGCTGGAGGAGGTCTCGGCGGTGGTGGATGTGTTGCAGACGCCGGCATTTCTCTGCCGCCAGACCAACTTCATCCAGAACGTGGCGCGCCAGGGCCTCCCGGTGAACATCAAGAAGGGGCAGTTCCTCGCGCCCTGGGATATGGGAAACGTGGTTGCCAAGGCCCGTGAGGCGGGGAACGACCGGATCATGGTCTGCGAACGGGGGGTGTCGTTCGGCTACAACACCCTGATTTCGGACATGCGTGGGCTGGCCCAGATGCGCCAGACCGGCTGTCCGGTGGTGTTCGACGCGACCCATTCGGTGCAGCAGCCGGGCGGGCAGGGGGCGAGTTCCGGTGGCCAGCGGGAGTTCGTTCCGGTACTGGCGCGGGCCGCGGTCGCGGCAGGCATCTCCGGGCTGTTCATGGAAACCCATCCGGATCCCGAACGTGCCCTCTCGGATGGCCCCAACGCCTGGCCGCTGGCGAAGATGGCGCGTTTGCTGGCGATCCTCAAGGTCCTGGATGCAAGCGTCAAGGAATACCCGCTCGCGGAGGCCGATTACGGCCTGGGCTGAGGCGACACCCTGGCGGCGTACGAAATTTGATCAGGGCCCGACCGGCTGACGGTCGGGTCGAATTATCTTCAAGGAGAGAGCATGTCCCAGATTGCGGAGATTCACGCCCGCGAGATCATCGACTCGCGGGGCAACCCGACGGTCGAGGCCGACGTTATCCTGGATTCCGGCGCGATGGGTCGGGCGGCCGTCCCTTCCGGTGCCTCGACCGGCGCGCGCGAGGCACTGGAGCTGCGTGACGACGAAGAACGGTACGGCGGCAAGGGGGTGCTCAAGGCCGTGGGTCACGTGAATGGCGAGATCCGGGATGCCCTGCGCGGTATGGAGCTGGAACAGGGCGCGGTCGACCGGCGCATGCTGGAACTTGACGGGACCGAGAACAAGTCGCGCCTGGGCGCCAATGCGCTGCTCGCCGTATCCATGGCGGTCTCGCACGCCCTCGCGGCGGATACCGAACAGCCGCTGTTCGAGGCGCTGGGTGGGGCCGAGGCCAACCTGCTGCCAGTGCCGATGATGAATATCGTCAATGGCGGGGCCCACGCGGACAACAGCGTGGATATGCAGGAGTTCATGATCCTGCCGGTGGGCGCGGAATCGCTGCGCGAGGCGGTGCGCTACGGCGCCGAGGTCTTTCATGCGCTGAAGAAGGTTCTGACCAGGCGCGGGCTGGCCACGGCGGTCGGCGACGAGGGCGGTTTTGCCCCGGACCTCCCGTCCAACTCTGCGGCCATCGAGGTCATCCTGGAGGCGATTCACAACGCGGGCTTCAAGGCGGGCGAGGACATCTGGATCGGGCTTGACTGTGCCAGTTCCGAGTTCTATCGCGATGGTCGCTACCACCTGGATTCCGAGGGCAAGGCCTTCTCTGCGGACGAGTTCGCCGACTATCTCGCTCACTGGGTCGACCAGTATCCGATCCTGACCATCGAGGATGGCATGGCCGAGGATGACTGGGATGGCTGGAAAACCTTGACCGAACGCCTGGGCGAGCGCGTACAACTGGTGGGTGACGACCTGTTCGTGACCAACACGCGGATCCTGCAGGAAGGGATTGACCGGGGTGTGGCCAATTCCATCCTGATCAAGCTGAACCAGATCGGCACCGTGACCGAGACCCTGGAAGCCATCGATCTGGCGCGCCGCGCGGGCTATACGGCGGTGATTTCGCATC
>SKNJ01000122.1 GCA_007120575.1 Thioalkalivibrio sp. | reverse complement strand
TGCCGCGTTTTACCGGGGGCCTGGTGGGCTACTTCGGCTTCGAGACGGTGCGCCTGATCGAGCCGCGCCTGGAGGGGCCGGAGAAGCCGGATGCCCTGGGGCTTCCGGATATCCTGCTGATGGTCTCGGAGGAGGTCGTGGTCTACGACAACCTCTCCGGCCGCCTGTACCTGGTGGTGCACGCCGATGCGACGCAGGCTGACGGCCAGATCGCGGCGGCCGCCCGTCTGGACGAGCTGGAGACCCGCCTGGGCGAGCCGCTGGTCCCGCCGGAGGATCCGCCGCATCCACACGCGGTGCCGGAGTATGTGTCCGGCTGGTCGGCCGAGGGCTATCAGGCCGCCGTCAAGCGGGCGCAGGAATACATCATGGACGGCGACGTGATGCAGGTGGTGCTGGCCCAGCGCATGAGCGTGCCGTTCTCCGCGCCGCCGCTGAATCTCTACCGTGCCCTGCGGGCGCTGAATCCGTCGCCCTACATGTACTACCTCGACCTCGACGATCACCATGTGGTCGGGGCCTCGCCCGAGATCCTGGTGCGCCTGGAGGACGACCGCGTGACCGTGCGCCCGATCGCCGGCACGCGCCCGCGCGGGCGCACCGAGGAGGAGGATCGCGCGCTGGAGGCCGAGCTGCTGGCCGACCCGAAGGAGCGCGCCGAGCACCTGATGCTGATCGACCTGGGGCGCAACGATGTCGGCCGGGTCTGCGAGATCGGCTCGGTGGAGGTGACTGACACGATGAGCATCGAGCGCTACTCGCATGTGATGCATATCGTCTCCAATGTGGAGGGCCGGCTGGCCCCGGGACACTCGCCGATGGACGTGCTGCGCGCGACCTTCCCCGCCGGGACCGTCTCCGGCGCGCCGAAGATCCGCGCGCTGGAGATCATCGACGAACTGGAGCCGGTCAAGCGCGGACCGTATTCCGGCGCGGTGGGCTATCTGTCCTGGTCCGGGAACATGGATACCGCGATCGCGATCCGCACGGCGGTCCTGCACGACGGCGAGCTGCACATCCAGGCCGGGGCCGGCGTGGTGCATGACTCGGTGCCGGAAAGCGAGTGGCAGGAGACCCTGAACAAGGGGCGGGCGGTGGTGCGCGCGGCCGAGACGGCCCTCGGCGGCCTGGGGCCGCGCCGCCACCGCCACTGAGGGACGGACCATGCGCGGCGGTATTCGCATCCTGTTTCTGACGCTGGTGCTCGCCCTGCTGCCCGGCCTGGCCGCGGCGCAGATCGTGGTGCTGGTGCCCGGGGGCTGGGACCAGGGCGACGGCTTTCGCCAGGCGGGGGTCACCGCGGCCCTGAATGCCGCCGGCTACGCCGATGGCGGCCGTGCCCGGGCCCGGCCGGAGGCCCCGTGGTTCGATCGGGCGCCGGATCCGGCGCCGCGCCAGTTCTACACCGTGGATCTTCCGACGGGCGTGATACCGCCCGAACGAGCGCGCGCGCTGGGTCAGGTGGTTGCAGGCCTGGCCCGGCGCCATCCCGGTCACGAACTGGTCCTGGTCGGGCACTCCAGTGGCGGGGTGGTGGCGCGCGAGCTGCTGGTGCGCCAGCCACACCCGGCCGTCTCCACGCTGATAACCTTTTCCGCACCGCACGCCGGGGGTGGCTGGTCCGCCCTGGCGCGTTCGGTGACCGACGCGCTGGCCGATTCCGCACTGGGGTTGTACGCCCCGTTCGCCGGGCTCGAGGGCATGCACCGGCGCGAGGGCCTGTGGGGGCCGGAGGGTGCCTCGCCGGACGCGGCCCACCTGGAGTGGCTGAACACGCGGGAACACCCGCCCATCCGCTACGTGTCGGTGGTGCGCCTGGCCGACCCCTGGGTGGATGTCGCCAGCCAGGACATGAACCGCCTCCCGGCCCTGCGTGGCCGGGCGCATACCCTGCCCAGCCCCGGCGGGCACCGTCTGGAAGCCGCGGACGGCACCTTGCTGGCCGCGCTGCTGCTGCCACGATGAGTCCGCCCGGTTTCGCCCGTGCCGATGCGGTTGCGGGGCAGCGGGCCCGGGGTCGGGTTATGCTGAAGCCTGTCCGGTGCGCGCGCGTGAACACGGATTCACGCGGCGGACCCGTTTATTCCGTTCTCCAGGGACGTTCGTCATGATCCTGATGCTCGACAACTACGACTCGTTCACCTTCAACCTGGTCCAGTATCTGGGCGAGCTGGGGGCGGAGGTGGTGGTGCACCGCAACGACTGCATCACCCCGGAGCAGATCGCGGATCTGGCGCCCGAGGGGATCGTGATCTCGCCCGGGCCCTGCACGCCGAACGAGGCCGGGGTGTCGCTGGAGGTGATCCGGCGCTTTGCCGGCGAGACCCCGATCCTCGGCGTCTGTCTCGGGCATCAGGCGATCGGCCAGGTCTTCGGCGGGCGCGTGGTACGGGCCCGCGAAATCATGCACGGCAAGACCTCGCCGGTGCATCACACCGGGGTCGGGGTATTCGCCGGGCTCGAGAACCCGCTGGAGGCCACGCGCTACCACTCGCTGGTGGTCGAGGCCGCGACTCTGCCGGAGTGCCTGGAGGTCACCGCCTGGACCGAACGCGAGGACGGCGCGCGTGACGAGATCATGGGCCTGCGTCATCGCGAACTGGATGTCGAGGGCGTGCAGTTTCACCCGGAATCCATCCTGACCCGCCAGGGCCACGAACTCCTCGACAACTTCCTGCGCCGCCTGCCCCAGCCGGCGTGACCCAGGCCCGCCGCACCCGCCTGCGCTTTGCATTGCTGGTGGCGCCGCTGTCGATGCTGGCGCCGTTCTCGCTGGACACCTATCTGCCCTCGTTCCCGGCGATGGCCGAGGCCCTGCGGGTGGACTCCGGCGCGATGCAGGCGACCCTCTCGGCCTACCTGGTCGCGTTCGCGCTGGCGACCCTGATTGCGGGGCCGCTGTCGGATACCTTTGGCCGCCGCCCGGTGGTGCTGTGGGCGCTGGCGGGTTACGTACTCACCTCGCTGCTGCTGGTGTTCGCGGTCGAGTACTGGCAGGTGATCGGGCTGCGGGTCGGCCAGGGGCTGTCCGCGGCGGCCGGGATCGTGGTCGGGCGTGCGGTGGTGCGCGACCGCTTCGAGGCCACCGATGCGCGCCGGGTACTGGCGCTGATTACCATGATGTTCGCGATCGGCCCGGC
>SKNJ01000135.1 GCA_007120575.1 Thioalkalivibrio sp. | reverse complement strand
GGGATCCTCAGGGCCGGGGCCAGTTCCTGCAACGGCAGCACCACAAAATCGCGCTCGGCAATGCCGGCATGCGGCACGTGCAGCCCCGGCTGGCGGATACTCCGGTCGCCGAACAGCAGGATGTCCAGATCCAGCAGGCGCGGACCCCAGCGGGTGCCGTCGCGGGTACGCCCGCAGGCATGCTCGATGTCCTGCAGGGCCACCAGTAATGCCTCGGGCTCCAGCCGGGTCTCCAGCCGAGCCACCGCGTTCACGTAGTCCGGCTGGTCCTGGGGACCCATCGGCGGGTTGCGAAACAGGCGTGAACGCGCAACCAGCCGGGTGTGCGGCACGTCCCCGGCCAGCCGCTCGAAGGCCTCGTGGATCTGCGCCACCGGGTCACCGAGGTTGGCACCGATGCCGACAAACGCAGCCTCGCCACCGGTCGCGCGGTTCTCCAGCATCGCGGTCATACGGAAGCGCCTCCACCATCGCCGCCCTGGCCATCTCCCTGCCCCCCCTGCTTGCCGCGCCCCCGCCGGCGACCGCCGCGGCGGCGGCCCTTGCGGGGGGCGCCGCCGGATCCCGACTTCACCATCGCCTGCTGCCCGTCTTCATCGCGTTCCTGCAGGTCGGTCCACCACTGGCACAGTGCCGGGTCGGCATCGCCGGCCCGGGCCCGCAGACACAGGAAGTCGTAACCGGCGCGGAACCGCGGATGACCCAGCAGCCGCAGGGCCCGGGCACCACGGTGGCGCTCCAGGCGTGCCTGCAGTTCCCAGATTTCGCGCACCACCTGACTGAAGCGCCGGGGGATCGACACCGTGCGCACCTGACGCTCCAGCACCGAGGCCATGGCCTGCTGCCAGGCCGGGATCTCCGGTTCCTCGTCGGCGATCAGTGCGGCGGCGCGGATCTGCACCGGCGCCCACAGGATCGCCGCATACAGGAATGCCGGATTGACCCCCAGTCCATCGTTAATCCGGGTGTCGGTATTGCGCAGTGACTCGACCAGAAACTGGCGCCGCGCGCGACCCTGCTCCGGGTCGGAAAAACTGGCTGCGGCCTCCGGGAACATTGGCTCGAACAGACCAAAACGCTCGAGCTCGTCCAGGCAGGTCACCGCGGCCCCACTGTGAAACAGCTTGATGACCTCGTCGAACAGCCGCGCCGGGGCCACTGTGCGCATCAGCGGGGCCAGTTCGTGGATGGCCGCTTCGACCTCCGCAGCAATACGCAGACCCAGTTTCGCGGCAAAGCGCACCGCTCGCAGCATGCGCACCGGGTCCTCGCGCAGCCGCGTCTCGGGATCGTCGCCGATCAGCCGCAACACGCCCGCTTCCAGGTCCTCGACGCCGCCGGTGTAATCCAGCACCGAGAAATCCTCGATGTCGTAGTACAGGGCGTTGATGGTGAAATCGCGGCGTACCGCGTCCTGCTCGATGGTGCCGTAGCGGTTGTCACGCAGGATGCGACCCTCCTCGCTGAGGGCCACCCGGCCATCGTCCTCGTCGCCGTCCTCGTCATGCGGGGCGCGAAACGTGGCCACCTCGATCACGTCGCGCCCGAACACCACATGCGCCAGACGAAAACGCCGCCCGATCAGGCGGCAATTGCGAAACAGCTCACGCACCTGCTCCGGGGTCGCATCGGTAGCGATATCGAAGTCCTTGGGTTCGCGCCCGAGCAGCAGGTCGCGCACCCCGCCTCCGACCAGACAGGCGCGATGCCCGGCATCACGCAGCCGGTACAGGACCTTCAGGGCGTTGTCGTCGATCGCCGCGCGCGAGATGCCGTGCGCGCCGCGATCGTAGACGCGCGGGGCGGGCACCTCGGCCGCCGCCCCGGGCCGGGGGATGGATTCGGAAGAAGACTCGGTCACCAGGATCCGTTCGGGTATCTGAAAGCGGCCTATGGTAACAGCTTGGGGCTGCGCACTGGGCCGATCGCGCGGCCCGGTGTCTCCCTCAGGCCCCGCCCACCCGGAGTGGGGCACGCTCGCCGGTCAGGCGGAAGCGCAGGTAGTCGTCGAGGATCCGGCGGTGATCGAACGCCAGTGGCCGGGCGTGATCGTCCGGGTCCAGCCAGGCACAGGCGCGGGCGTCGTCCGCCGCCCGCGCGTCCCCGGTCCCCCGCGCCACGAACACCACGCTGGCGGTGTGCCCGCGCGGATCCCGCGCGGGGTCGGAGTACACCCCCAGCAGGGCCTCCAGCGTAACCGTCAGGCCGGTCTCCTCGCGGGCCTCGCGGACCGCCGCGCGCTCCACTGGCTCGCCGACATCCACGAAACCACCGGGCAGGGCCCAGCCATGCGGCGGGTTGCAGCGTTCAATCACCAGCACGCAGCCGGGATGCGCCGGATGGTGGATGACCAGATCCGTGGCCAGTCGCGGGGTCTGTGGTGGTCCAGCGTGCTGATTGCTCATGTATCCGTCGCTTCCCGGGCCGTTCAGTCGTCGTCGCGGCGCACGAAGCGCCGGATCTGGCGCCGTTCACGCTTGTCCGGGCGCCCTGCCGGGGCCTCGACCCGCTCCTGTCGCCGACGCGCGGCCTCCGCCTCGCGCCGGGAGCGGCTCGCCTCGGTCTCCTCGTACAGGGCCGCGGCCTCGCGCGCCGGGCGGCGCTGATCGTTGAGTGCGACCACGTCGACCTCCCAGACCTGCGGCCCGCGGTGGATGGTCAGGCGATCCCCCGCGTGCACACGGCGCGCCGGCTTGCAGCGCTCCCCGTTGACATGGACCTTGCCCCCGCTGGCCGCCTCGCTGGCCAGGCCGCGAGTCTTGAAAAAGCGCGCTGCCCACAGCCACTTGTCGATGCGCAACCCGCCGCCGGGTGCGGATGTCCCGTCCTGTCCGCTACCCTTAGCCACGAAGCGCCGAACCACCCGCCCGCGAAAGCTCCCCGCCGCGGGTTCCCCCGGGGACGGGAAGCATGGAGAATGCAGGACCCTGACAATCCGGGAGTCGACCGCCCCGGGGGCGGCGAAAACGCGCATGGACCTTCCGCATCTGCACCTGATCAGCTTCGATATCTGTCCCTTCGTTCAGCGTAGCGTGATCACGCTGAAATACAAGCAGACTCCGTTCGAGATCACCTTGATCGATCTCGCCGACCCGCCGGAGTGGTTCCGCGAACGCTCGCCGCTCGGCAAGGTACCGATCCTG
>SKNJ01000068.1 GCA_007120575.1 Thioalkalivibrio sp. | reverse complement strand
TGGCCGTCGCGCACCACCTGTGCCTTCGGCGACAGCATCTGGCGAATGGCGTCCAGCGCCTTTTCCGCCTTGCCCTCCTGGAGGTAGCCGATGATCGCGTTGATCAGTACCACCCCCAGGATCACCCAGGTATCCAGCCAGTGGTCGAGCAGGGCGGTGCCCACGGCGGCTGCGATCAGGATGTAGATCAACACGTTGTGGAATTGCAGCAGGAAGCGCTTCAGGGGGCTGGTGCGTTCCGGTTCCGGGAGCATGTTGCGCCCGTGGTGCTCCAGGCGGCGCGCCACTTCGTCGCTTGTGAGGCCGCGGCTGTCTGCCTCCAGTTCGTGCAGGGTCGCCTCGCCGTCGCGGGCGTGCCAGGGCGGGGTCGGATCAGGGTCATTCATGGCGGGGTTCGCGATGGCTCCGGTGGAGGGGTGCGGTTTCATGATGTGCGTTTCCGCCGGTTGTGTCACTGCGTGTGCGGGCGGGGGAATCTTCTGTGCGCCACGGGGTCTATGCCGAAGCATTCCCCAAAGGAGAGAGACCATGCGAGCAATGATTGCGGCGACGTTCTGCGCGGCGGCCCTGGGCCTGCCGGGTACCGCCCTGTCCGCGGACCCGGTGACGCTGCAGGATGGCGATCGGACCCTGATCGGGCATTTCCAGCAGGGCATGGGCGCCAGTCCCGATGACGGCGCGTTGCTGATGCTGCACGGGACGCTGGCCCACGGCCGCATGGAGATCATGGCGGCCCTGCAGGACCTGCTCGCGGAACGCGGCCAGAGCACGCTGTCGATCAACCTCTCCTACGGCATCGATGCGCGCGAGGGGATGTTCGAATGCGATGCCCCGATCCGCCACGGGGTCGATGACCACCTGCACGAGGTGGGCCTGTGGCACCAGTGGTTGCAGGACGAGGGCTATGGTCCGGTGACCCTGTTCGGGCACTCGCGCGGTGGTAACCAGATTGCCCGTTATCTGACCGAGCGCGATCCGGACGGGATCCGCGCGCTGGTGCTGGTGGCGCCGTCCACCTATGACGCGGACGAGGCCGCCGCCAGTTACGAGGAACAGACCGGGGTGGCGCTGGAAACCGCTCTTGAACAGGCTCGCGAGCGCCAGGCCGAACAGCCCGATGCGCTGCTGGAGGATACGCGTTTCCTCTATTGTGACGAACTGGATGTGACCCCGGCCGCGTTCCTCGGGTATTACGAAGCGACCCGCGCCCACGATACCCCGAGCGTGATTTCGCGCATCCAGGTTCCGACGCTGGTCGTGATCGGATCCGAGGACGATGTGGTCCCGGATCTGCCGGCGCGTATGGAGGAGGTGAAGGACAGTGGCACGATCTCGGTGGTTACGGTGGATGGCGCGGGGCATTTCTTCCGCGACTTCTTCGCCGATGACGCCGCCGACTTCACCATCGACTTCCTGGCCGACCACTAACCGTCATCGCGACGTACATGGACGCGATGACGGTGCTCCTTGCCCCCGTCATTGCGAGGCCCCGCAGGGGCCGTGGCACAAAAGCGCGCAGCGCGTTGAACGGCCGCAGGCCGGCCCGAAGGGCGAGCGCAGCGAGTAACCTCCGGATGGAACCCCGACGTTCGTCCTGGCCAGCGCCGGGGTGCCCACGGAGGTCGCCACGTCGCTGCGCTCCTCGCGATGACGGTGCTGCGTGCCCCCGTCATCGCGAGCGTGGCGGGAGAGCGGACAAAGGGACCGCTCTCCCGCCACGCGCAGCAGATCAGTCCCAGATCCGCCAGGCTTCCTGGTCCTCCAAGGTTCAGACTACGGGGCCCAGGCGAGGGCGAGATACAGGGCAATCACGGAGGCGGCGTACAGCAGGCTCAGGGTCTCCCAGCGGGTCAGCCGCAGTTCGCCGCGTTCCAGGCGGTGGCGGGCCTGCCTCAGGAAACGTTGCCCGCGCGCGCGCAGGCGCGGATGAAAGCGCAAGTCGCGCAGCGGGCCGGCACGATCGTGCAGCCAGTGTGTGAACAGCACCAGCAGATGGAACAGGCCCGCGATATCGCCCTCGGGGATGGTGGGCGCGCGACGCCGCCGGAACAGTGCCCACGCGAGTGCGGCCAGTGCCAGCCCTGCCAGCGGTGGCCACACCAGGGCCAGGTTCACCGGCAGTGGTACGGCGCCGGCCTCCAGCGTCAGCGCGACGGCGGCGCCCGCCAACGGCAGGGCCAGCGACATCGCCGCCAGCAGCGCCCAGGGCAGCCAGCGCGTCGTCTCCGGCGGGGTGGTGCCCACGGCCATCTGGCCGCGCAAGCGGAACAGGAAACGCAGCATCAGCAGTGTGGTGCCCACCGCCGCCAATGCCAGGGCGGTCTCGACGTGCGCACGCCAGCCGGCCAGTTCCGCCGTGTACAGCGGGGCCTTGAGCAGCACCTTGGCGACCGCGCCACTGGTCCACGGCAGCCCCGCCAGCGCCAGCGCCGGCAGCACCAGCAGGGCCAGCAACCCGAACCGCTGCCAGGCTTGTGGCGGCAGGCGGTCGACCAGCCCGACCGACAGGAACAGCGCGCCCTTGGCCAGACCGTGGTGCAGGGCATACACCGCCACCGCGGCGATCAGCCACTCGCGCGCGGCGGGCAGCAGCAGCGCGAGCCCGACTCCGGTGGTCATTAGTCCCATCTGGCTGATGCTGGAATAGGCGAGGATGGTCTTCGGCCGTCGCTGCAGAACCCCCGCGAGTGCACCGAAGAACGCGGCGGCCAGACCCAGCAGCACCAGGATGTCCCCGAGCGGAGCGTATCCGGCCGCGTCCAGCGGCAGGACACGCAGCCAGCCGAGCAGCCCGGCCTTGATCATCGCCCCGGACAGCACTGCGCTGGCGGGGACTGGTGCCGCGGGGTGGGCCAGCGGCAGCCAGAAATGCAGTGGCAGCATGCCTGCCTTGAGGCCCAGGCCGATCACCAGCAACGCGAGGCCGAGTCCCTCCGGACGAGCGGCGGCAATCGCCGTCAGGCTGGTGGCGCCGGCCTGGTGAATGGCCATGACCAGCCCGGCGAACAGCGCCATCTCCCCGAGCACGGCGAGGATCAGGTAGAGCTTGCCTGCGTGCCAGGCCTCCGGGGTGCGGTAGTGGATCACCAGACCCCAGGACGACAGGCTCATCAGGGTGAAGAACAGGTAGAACGCGACCGCGTCCTGTGCCAG
>SKNJ01000186.1 GCA_007120575.1 Thioalkalivibrio sp. | reverse complement strand
GATCCGGGGGCATGTGGAGCCGGAGCAGTCTCGGCGCCGGCAATCATGATGCGGTTGCGCCCGGCGTTTTTCGCCGCGTACAGGGCCTGATCGGCGCGTGCCAGCAGCGTGTCCGGGGTGTCGCCGGGCCGGAAGCCGGTGATACCGGCCGAGCAGGTCTGGCCACCGGGGACCGCGGCGCGCAGACGCTCCAGTACGTGGTGTGCCTGCTGCGTATCAATGTGCGGAAACAGCACCACGAATTCCTCGCCACCGAAGCGTGCGAGCAGGTCCGTGGGCCGCAGGGCAGGGCGCCAGGCGTCCACCATTTCCTGCAGCAGGGCATCGCCGGCGGCATGGCCATGGGTGTCGTTGAAGTGCTTGAAGTAGTCGATATCCAGGAATGCGAGGTTGAGCGGGTCGCCCGTGCGTTCGGCGCGGGCGATCTCGCGGGTCAGCTGTTCTTCCAGGTGGCGGCGATTGCCGGCTCCGGTCAGCGGGTCGGTACGCGAAAGCCGTTCCAGACGCCGGGCCTGGCGGTGGGTCTCGCGCAGGAGTCCGGCCATGCGGTACATCACCAGGAGGAACAGCAGGATAGACGCGATGGCCGCGACGCGGATGATCTCCATCTCGCTGCCGGCGGTGAACAGGATCACCATCGGCACCAGCACGGACGCGGCCCCAAGAACGAGCAGACGGCGGCCGGAGAGTTCGGCATGCGAGGTGTGTGTGCGCGGTTCCTCCCGCGCGGAAGGATGCCAGGCGGCCGCCACGATCAGGGAATAGGCGATCAGCCAGAAGGCATCGGTCAGCCCGCCCGCGGTGTACCAGCCGGTGGAGTTGCCGTGGGCGTAGAGCAGGTCTGCGACCAGGTAGGCCAGCATCCCCACCAGCAGGAAGCCGTGAGCGGTGATGCGCGTTCGGTGCAGAAATACCAGGCGGAGGATCAATGGCAGCAGGATCAGGTCCGCGATCGGATACCCGGTGGATACCAGCAGCTGCAGCCAGGTGAGGTCGGGGTCGTAGGCGTAGGGCGCGATCAGCAGAGCCCAGCCCAGCACCGCGGCGGAGATTCCAACGATCAGGGCATCCACAAGGGCGCCATCGTCGCGTGCCGTCCGGCTTCCCAGCAGCCACAGCGCCATGCCAAACAGCGGGTATACCGACAGGTAGAAGATGTCCGCGGCCGAGGGGAAGGGCTGCAGACCGTGCAGGTCCAGCCAGTACCAGGTGCCGTGGCCGATGGCCGCCAGCGCCAGCGCGGCCGCGATTAGCGCCCAGGCGGTGGCGGTGAACGGCCTCGGCCGGCGCCATACGGCGATGCCGACCGCAAGCGCGGCGCCCGCGGTGACGAGCACATAGAGGCTGCTGGCCAGCAGCCCGTAGGGCATTCCGACATAGACGGCGGTCAGGAGCAGACCGAAACCCGTCAGCCACTGCCAGGGATGCGGGCGCGGGAATCCGACTCCGCGTTGCCGGGCGGCGTCGGCGGAGTGCGTGTCGTTGTACTGGATGCCGGCCCGTTTTCCCATTGGCGATATGGTGGCAGACCAGCGGTGGATTGTCCCTTTCCGGAAAGGGGGATACCGGTTCCGTCAGCCGGTGCCCGGGGGGCTACAAGCCGATCAGTTCGGCGTGCACGCCGGACGCGGTCACGGTGTCCAGCAGTTTGCGGCTGTCGATTCGTTCCGGGTCGTATTCCACCACCATCAGATGTGGCCGTTCGTCGTGACTGGACGCGGCCATGACGCCCGCGAGTTCCCGCAGGGTGTCCTGGATGCGCTCGCGGGTGGCGTGATCGGTGTTCTCGTCGATGTGGATGGTGACATCCGCCATATGGGTGCTCATCAGGGGCTCCTTCGGCCGCCATTGGGCCGTGTGCCTTTACCCTGAATATAGACGCTGCGGGAACTGTCTCAAGCCACCGCCTGGCCGCCGCCGTTGTCGGGGACTATGGTGGGGGGGATGGAATCAAACGGGAGAATCACCATGCGAGCGATCTGGCTGGGGCTGGCCCTTGCCGCGTTGGGCACCAACGCCGTGCAGGCCGATGAACTGACGGGCGATGCGCTGCTGGAGGCGGCGAACGCCGAGATCACCAATATCGACAAGGAAGCGTTGCAGGCGCTGATCGCCAGCGAGCCCGACCATGTGGTGATCGATGTGCGTACTCGCAACGAGATCGACCACACCGGCGGGCAGATCCGTTCCAGCGAGACCCTGAACATCCCGCGGGGCTGGATCGAGTTCGAGGTGCCTGGCGAGATCCCGGACAAGGACACCCCGATCGTCGTCTACTGTGGCCAGAATCTGCGCAGTGTGGCCGCTGCGCAGACCCTGCAGCAGATGGGCTATACCAACGTGCACAACTACCCCGGCGGTTTCTTCGAGTGGAAAGATGCCGGGCTCCCGCTGTACGTGCTGGACAAGGCCCGTGACTCGTTCCTCTACGACCGCCCGCAGAAGGTGACCGACGGCGTGTGGTCGGCGATTGGCGCAACCCAGCCCTCCACCTACGAGAACTCCGGCCACAACAACAACCTGTCGTTCATCATCACCGATGACGGCGTGGTGGTGATGAACGCCGGTGACAACTACCTGCTGGCGAAGTCGCTGCATCAGGAGATCCGGAAGCTCACCGACCAGCCGGTGAAATACGTGGTGCTGGAGAATGCCCAGGGTCACGCGATGCTGGGCATGACCTACTGGCAGGAGCAGGGTGCGACGGTGATCGCACACCAGGACGCCTGGCGCGAAATCGAGGCCAACGGCCAGGCAAGTCTGGAGGGGGCCGCCAACCGCACCCGCGACAAGGCGTTCATGACCGAGCTGGGCACGCCGGACGTCACTTTCGCCACGCGCCTGGACCTGGAGATGGGCGGCGAGACCATCCAGATCCGCTATCTCGGTCCGGGCCACGCACCGGGCGATATCGCGATCTGGGCGCCCGCGCGCAAGGCCCTGATCACCGGCGATCTGGCCTTTCACCAGCGCATGCTGCCGATCTTCGAATACACCGACACCGCCGGCTGGATCGACACCTGGCACAAGCTGGAGGCCCTGGACGCCGACTACATCATCCCCGGCCACGGCGAACCGGTGAACGACTTCGAAGTGCTGCGGCGCTACACCCACGACTACCTCGTGTACCTGCGCGAGGAGGTCCAGCGCATCATTGACGAGGG
>SKNJ01000315.1 GCA_007120575.1 Thioalkalivibrio sp. | reverse complement strand
GCCTGCAGCTCCGGCGAATGACCAATGATGTCGCCATCCGCCTGATCGGGTCGGTTCTCCGTGTCCAACATGTATCCTCCGTCCTGCCCGCCGCCAGGCCGGCAGGTCCGTTCCATTGCAGTGCATTGCGTTGAACATAGCCTGCCCAACCGTGGCGGCCCTGGCAACTTGCGCGACGCACGACTGCGCGAAGACACACAATGAGCGTGGCAAATAACACACCACCGCGGAAGGAGAGACTTCGGCGACGGGTACGACCCGGTACGGAAAACCCGGTTAAACAAGGGCCTGGGGCAAAACGGGCACCATGGACACGGGCTGGCCCAGTCCTTGCGTAGACACGGGACTCGTATACACGCAGACATGAGGAAAACTCGCATGCCGAACACCATCCTGCTGCCAGGGCTGGCACTGACCCTGCTGGTCGCGTTGACCACGCCCCTTCTCGCCGCGCCGGAGGACACATCCGAGGCGCACGCCGTATGCGAATGTCCCGAAGGCATCGAACTCCAGGGGCGGCCCTGGGTCCGCATGATGCCGCCCGGCATGCCCAGCACCGCGGCCTACCTGACCCTGCGCAACAACACCGCCCGCGACGTCGAGATCGTTTCCGGTGCGTCGCCGGTGGCCGCCACGACCGAACTGCACGATCACATCGAGGACGAGCACGGTGTCATGCGCATGCGCGAGGTCGGCTCGATTACGATCCCCGCCAACGGCCAGGTGAAACTGCAACCGGGCGGTCTGCATGTGATGCTGATTGACTTGCACTCACCCCTGGAGACCGGCCGGCAGGTGCCGCTCCAGCTGGAACTGGAGGGTCTTGGTACCCTGCGGCTGCAGGCCGAGGTCCGCGACGCGGAGCACCCCGGCATGGGGGGCCATCATCATCGACACTGATGGCCCGAAGCAATGCGCGGCGGTCGTCCCACCGGGGATCGGGCCCGGAGGGCAGCCGGGGTGGCAACGCCCGCAGCAGACCGTCGGCGACCGCTTGGGGTGGGTTGCCCTCCGCCGCCCGAGACGTATGCTGGCGTCCGAGGACCACCAGGGAGAATAGGCATGCGCGTCATGAGTTCGGGCCTGATCGGCCTCGTGTTGGTATTCCCGCTCACGGTTTCCGCGGACGAATCATGGCCCCCGGGCTTTGTTGCGGCAGAGGAGGTCGTTCCGGGACTGGTCGAGGAGATGCGGTATTACGGCCGGGACAACTTCGTCGGTGAGCCGATCGATGGCTACGACGCGCCGGTCTGCATCCTTACCGCCCCGGCCGCACAGGCCCTGGCCGAGGTGCAGGAACGGCTGACGGCGTTCGGGCTCGGCCTCAAGGTGTTCGACTGCTATCGCCCGCAGCGTGCCGTCGAGCATTTCGTGCGCTGGGCAGAGGATCTGGAAGCCACACAGATGCAGGAACGCTACTACCCCGAAGTCCCCAAGAGCGAGCTGTTCGAGCGCGGCTACATCGCCGAGCACTCCAGCCACTCGCGCGGTTCCACGGTGGACGTCACGGTCATTGACCGGGATACCGGCGTGGAACTGGAAATGGGCACGGGCTTCGACCATTTCAGCCCCCGATCGTGGCCGGATGCGGCCGATGTGCCGGCACAGCAACGCGCCAACCGGGCCCTGCTGCAGCAATTGATGGTAGCGGCGGGGTTCCAGCCCTATGCCCAGGAGTGGTGGCACTTCACCCTGGCAAACGAGCCGTTCCCCGACACCCGGTTCGACTTTCCGGTGGACCACCCGCCCCGCGACTGAGCCGTTACGCCGCATACCGCCCGCATGCCGAATCACAGAGACATGGGGCGGTCGATATGCACCATCGCGGGGCAATCGGGATTGTTTTCCGGGCCCCTGCGTGCCTAAATGCGCGGGATTCAAACGACAAGGACCCAGCAACATGACCGGAAGCCTCGACGAGAAGCTCGAACCCATCTACCAGGAAGTCCTGCACCGCAACCCGGGCGAGACCGAATTCCACCAGTCAGTGCATGAAGTGCTGGAGACGCTGGGTCCGGTCCTGGTGAAGTACCCGGAGTTCGCGGAGCTCAAGATCATCCAGCGCATCTGCGAGCCCGAGCGTCAGATCATCTTCCGTGTGCCCTGGCAGGACGACAAGGGCGAACTGCACATCAACCGGGCCTTCCGCGTCCAGTTCAACAGCGCCCTTGGCCCGTACAAGGGCGGCATGCGTTTCCACCCCTCGGTGTACCTGGGCATCATCAAGTTCCTCGGCTTCTCGCAAGTGTTCAAGAACGCCCTGTCGGGTCTGCCGATCGGCGGCGGCAAGGGCGGCAGCGACTTTGACCCGAAGGGCCGCTCCGATTCCGAAGTCATGCGCTTCTGCCAGAGCATGATGACCGAGATGTACCGTCACCTGGGCGAGTACACCGACGTGCCGGCCGGCGACATCGGCGTCGGCCAGCGCGAGGTCGGCTACCTGTTCGGGCAATACAAGCGCCTGACCAACCGCTTCGAATCCGGTGTGTTCACCGGCAAGGGACTGGACTGGGGCGGCAGCCGCGCGCGCACCGAGGCCACCGGTTACGGCGCGGTCTTCTTCACCCAGGAGATGCTCAAGGCACGCAACGATTCGCTGGAGGGCAAGCGCGTGGTGGTCTCCGGGGCCGGCAACGTCGCCATCTATGCCACCCAGAAGGCCCAGCAACTGGGCGCCCGGGTGATCGCCTGCTCCGACTCGCGCGGGGTCATCCTCGATGAAGACGGCCTCGACCTGGACCTGGTGCGGCAGATCAAGGAACGCGAGCGCGGCCCGATCAGCGCCTACGCCGAACGCAAGAAGGGCTCGAAATACAGCGAAAACGGCTGCATCTGGGAGATCCCCTGCGACGTCGCCCTGCCCTGCGCCACCCAGAACGAACTGACCGGCAAGGACGCCAAGGCGCTGGTCGAGAACGGATGCATCGCGGTCGCCGAGGGCGCCAATATGCCCGTAACCCCGGAAGGCATCCGGACCTTCCGCGATGCCGGCACCGCCTTCGGTCCCGGCAAGGCCGCCAACGCCGGCGGTGTGGCTACCAGCGCGCTGGAGATGCAGCAGAATGCGAGCCGGGACTCCTGGACCTTCGAATACACCGAGGCGCGCCTGCAGGAGATCATGGCCAACATCCACCGCACCTGCCACGAAACGGCCGAGGAATACG
>SKNJ01000277.1 GCA_007120575.1 Thioalkalivibrio sp. | reverse complement strand
ACTACTCCGAAAGGCAGCTGCCCGGACCTATGATCAGCTCTGGCAGGCGGTCGGGCATGTCTGCGGCCTGTTCACCGACGAGGAGTGCTACAACTTCTTCAAAGCCGCAGGATATCGAACCGATTAAACGCGAAACGCTCTAAGAAGGCTTCCCGCCCGCCTCGCGGCGATCAGAGCGGCGCACTCGCCCGTCCCCAAGGTAGAATTGTGGTTCCAGAACGAGGTGTGCATAGGTCAGAAGAACAAGATCACCCGCCGCTGGGCGCGGCGCGGGACGCAGCGCGCTCCACCGCAGACCAGGGCACCCAGCCCGCCTATGTCTTCGGCGCGATCTGCCCGGCCAAGGGCAAGGGCGTCGGACTCTTCATGTCCCACCGTGACAATCAGGCGATGAGCGCTTGTCCCGCCGAGATCGGCGCCGTGGTCGCGTCAGACACACATGCTGTGCTCGTGTTCGACGGCGCCGGCTGGCACAGCTCCAAGGGCCTCGTTGTCCACAACAACATCGCCCTGATGCCGCTGCCACCCTATACAATTTCCGACCCGTTCCCTCCTTCAGGCAGACCGGATGTTGCCCGCGGGCCGATTGAGCAGCACCTGATTGGTGATGTTGTGCTGAAATGCGACGATATGTTCGCGGATCGCCGCCTCGGCGGCAACAGGGTCATGGGCTCTAATCGCATCGACGACGCAGGCGTGCTGATCGCAGACCCGTGCATTGTGATCAGGCGCGCGCAATGACACGAACCAGAACCGCACCGAGCGGTCATGCAGGTTGCCCAGAATTTCGCTCAGAACGGGGTTGCCAGCCGCCGCGCTGATGAGGCGGTGAAACTCCCGATCAAGCTGGATCAGCCGCTCGATATTGCGCTCTTGCGAGGCTCTGCGCATCGCCTGCAGATTGGCCTCCATCGCTTCGATCTCGGCCTCGGTGGCCTTGTCGGCGGCCCATCGCACGGCTTGGCATTCATTCAAAATGCGCACCTCGATAATGTCGAAGATCTCGTCTAGGCTGATCGGCGAGACGACAATGCCTTTGCGTGGCATCACCTCGATCAGGCCGTCGGTCACCAGCCGGTCCACCGCCTGGATGACCGGCGTGCGGCCGATGCCCAGATCTTCGGCCAGGCTCGCAACGGTAAGCACCTCGCCCGGACGCAGTTCACAATTGATGATCTTGGTCTTGAGGGCATCGTAGGCGCGATCACGTAGCGAAACATGCGCCCCGGTTGTGGCGCGCGGCTTTTCTTCATCAATCGGCTGGCTTGGCATCGGGGGATGTTTCCCTTTCAGGTTTGGTCCTCCGCGATTGGCAGGACATCGATGTCATAGGCCAGCGCAATTCGCCGCGAAAGCACTGTGTCTTGCAATTCGCACTCAAACCGCGCTGCGGTCCGGATCCCGCCGATCGCGGGCACCGTGCCGCAAAGCATGGCTGTGCCGCAAGGCAACGTATCGGCACCAGCATAGCCGTGGATCAGCGACTCTGGGGACAACAGCTCGGCCAGCGACCCCTCCTGATACAATACGCGCGCGCCATCGATAACCGTCCAACTACGAAGCATCAGCTCATCCCAGTGGTCGGCCACCTCTTCGAACGGCCAGAAGGTATCAGAGATCGGCTTGTCGCACATCTGCTTCGACACGGTCACGCCATAGGCTTCAACCTTGCGGTCGGTGTGATCAGATCCGAGCCCGAGATATAGCGACCCGTCCTGCGCCAGCAGCATCGCCTCGGCTTCGCCCGAGGACGTGTCGCCGGTATGCTGTATGGCTGGCGCAGTGTTCAGCCGCGCAGCCGCCACGCGATAATAGGTGGGCATGGCCTTGGGACGGGCGACGCCAAGCTCTTCCAACTCGCGGATGTGGGCCTCCATCTTCGCGCGATCCCGTCCGGCCCAGCCAGCGATGACCAGCGCGTTGATATCGAATGTTCTCTCGTGCCTGCCTTTCGCGCTTTCGACGCAAGCCGTAATCTGCATTGTTGTCCTCTCCCTGTATGATACTAGCCCCGGGGGCGGTGCTGCCACCGCCTGCCGCGTCAATGTGGTGCAGGTGCCTCAGCGCCGATTGCGCCGCGTTCGATACTCAAGGTCTCGTCGGCGATGGAATCGAGAAGGTTGGGGCTCGATTCCGTGATCAGTAGCGCAAGCCCCTCATGCGCCTTGCGCAGCTCCGCCAGGGTCTTGGCGTAATCCTGCGCCAGCGCCGGTGCGAGTCCCTGAAACGGCTCGTCCAGCATGACGACCTTCTGGGCCACCATCAGCGCGCGCCCCAGCGCTACCATCTTGCCCTGTCCCCCGGAAGTCGCGCCCCCAGGGCGCTTGCGCATCTCGGCCAACTGGGGCAGCAAGGAATAGACTTCATCCAGCCGACGCCGTCGCTCGGCCGCATCGAGCTTCATCGCAAGAGCCGGCAAAAGCAGGTTTTCTTCGACGCTGAACTCGCTGATCAGACGACGATCCTCCGGCGCATAGCCCACGCCTAGCCTGGCACGCGCATAACTGGGCTGCGTGTGCAGTGCTTCGCCCTCCAGTGTGATCGCCCCGCCGGTGAGAGGGACAAGTCCCATGATCGCACGCAGTGTCGTAGTCTTGCCCGCGCCGTTGCGGCCGATCAGAACAGTGCAGATGCCGGGCCTGAGCGTGAAGCTCACATCGCGCAGCACACGCACCCCGGCGATGGCCACATTCACATCCCTGAGCTTCAGCATCACATCGCCCCCAGTACGCTCTTGATCACGCGCTCGTCGCTGAACACCGGCCCGGGCTGACCATCGGAAATCACCCGCCCCGCATCCCACACAAGCACCCGGTCGGCGTAGCTGCGCACCACCTCCATGTCGTGTTCGACAAACAGCGCGCTGGTCTGTCGTTCGCGCAGGGCCGCCATCAGCGTTTCCATGATGTCGAACCGCTCCAGCGCGCTCACCCCGCTAGTCGGCTCGTCCAGCAGCAGAAGCCGCGGCTTCAGCGCCAGCGCCAGCGTCACATCGGCCAGCTTGCGCTTCCCCTCGGGCAGGGTGCCGGCGAGGCTGTCGGCCACTGACTCCAGCCCGACCAGCGCCAGAAATACATCTGCCTCTTCGCGGTATTCACGCCGGTCGAGCGGGGTGAACCCCTGAAAGATTCCCTCGCGCGCGGCGATCGACAGCATCAGGTTTTCACGCACCGTCTGGTCAGTGAACAGCTGCGGAATCTGGAACGACCGCGCGATGCCCTGCTGCGCGATGTCGCGCGGAGGCAGGGCGGTGATATCGCGCCCCTCCAGATACACCGCGCCTGCCTGCGGCTTCACATACCCCGTGCAGATGTTGAGAAAGGTGGTCTTGCCCGAGCCATTGGCGCCGATGATCGCGGTAAAGTCGCCGCGATTGATCGACAGGGTCACGTTGTCGGCCGCCTTCACCCCGGCGAAGGACACCTCGATCCCGCGAACGCTGAGTAGGGTCCTGTCCTCGGTCATTGCTTGTCCTCTTCCTCAAGCAGTGCACGGGCCGCGCGCCGCCGGGCGATCAGCCCGTAAAGCCCCCGCGGCAGGAAAAAGATCACCAGAAGCAGCGCGATCCCGTTGATCATGTTCCAGGCATCGGCAGCGTAGCCGACCGCTGCCTTGTGGACGAGCTCAAGGAAGATCGAGCCGAGGAACGGTCCCGCGACACCGCCGATTCCCCCAAGTACGGCAGTCAGCACTAGATGGCCGGATTCGGTCCAGTAGGCGTATTCCGGCAGCACATGGCCCACTGCCACCGCCGTCAGCGCGCCGCCCAGCCCCGCCAGCGCGGCCGAGATGGGTGTAGGCCACCAGCAGCACGCGCCAGGCCGATACGCCCAGATACTCGAGCCGCACCTCGTTGGTATGCACCGCCTCCAGCGCATGGCCCAGAGGGCTCTTGAGATAGCGGTGAAGCAAATAGCCCACCGCGATGATCAGCGCGAGCGCCACATAGAACAGGATCACGTCGAAGGTGGACTTATCGAGTTCGACGCCGAAGACGGTGGGCACCGGCACGCGCAGCCCGTCGGTCCCGCCGGTCACGCGATACAGTTTGGAGAGCAGTGAAAACGCTACCATCGACACCGCGAGATTGAGCATCGCGAAGAAGATCGCGCGGTAGCGCACCATGAAGGCACCGGTAACCGCGCCCACCACGGCGGTGATCGCCACCGTCCCGATGAGGATCAAAGCAAGGTCCGTGATGCCTGTGTTGCGCGCGATGAACGCCGCCGAATACGCACCTACCGCGATAAACAGCGCATGCCCGATCGAGATCATCCCCGCCCGCAGCAGCAGTGCCACCCCGAGCGCGGCGAAACCCTTCGCCATGGCGACTGTCATCGCGAACTGAAGCCAGGGCAGGAGGATGGGCACCGCCGCCATCGCCAGCAGCCCCCCGATCATCAGCAGCCAGAGGTTCGCAGAACGCATCAGATCCTCCGCGTAGAGGTGGAGCCGAACAATCCGTAGGGCCAGATCACGAGCACGGCGAGCATCACCAGATAGGGCGCCACGGCATCGAGCGCGGGGAAGTAGTAGATCGCCAGCACCCGCGCAATTCCCACGATTACCGCGGCCACCGCCGCCCCCTCGACCTGCCCCAGCCCGGCAATCGCAGCGACCGCGAAGGCCAGCACCATGGTTTCCGCCCCGAGCCCGGGCGCAACACCCGTGGTCGGGGTGGCCAGCGCGCCGCCAAGCGCGGCCAGGAACACGCCGAGCGTGAAGGCCAACATGAAGATGCGCCGGGTATTGATGCCAAGCGCCTCGGACACCTCGCGATCTTCGACAACCGCCGAGATGAGCTTGCCGTAGCGCGTGTGCCGGATGAACAGTCGCAGCCCGATCAGCACCACTACCGCCAGCCCGATCAGAAGCAGCTGGTAGTTCAGGTAGATGATCCCGCCGATCTCCGACACCCCCAGTAGCGCCATCGGGGTATCGGCATAGATCGAGCGCACGCCGAACACGATGCGCTGGAGATCCTCGAGGATCAGGAACAGCCCGAAGGTGACGAGAATCTGCACCGCCTCACCCTTGCCGTAGGTCCAGTGGATCAGGGTGCGCTCGATCAGTGGCCCCATCAGCGCCGCCACCAGTGCCGCTGCCAGTAGAAGCGCGGGAAAGCTCAGCCAAGGGTTCAGCCCGCTGCTGACCAGCCAGAGCCCAATGGTGGCGGCCACATAGGCCCCGATCGAATAGAAGCTTCCATGCGCCACGTTGAGAATGCGCAGGACACTGAAGACGAGGGTCAGACCAACCGCGACGAAGAATATGAGCGCGGCATTTGCCAGACCGTCAACGACAAGCGGAACGATTGCGTTGAGCATCTCTTAGCCTGTTGTTCAGAGGTTTTCACTTCCCGGAGCCGAAACCGACCCGGAAGACAGGCGCGCGCGCCACGGCAGCCGTTGGCTTCTGTGCAGCGCGCGCTCCTTTTGCCCTACTGGTAGGAACCGGGTTTGGGCAGACTATCGAGCCATTCGGCATCCAGCGTGCCGAGCCAGGCAATCGGATCTTCGCCGATCGGCGGCATCAGCGCCTCGCCCGGGTAACGCACCATGTTGCCGATTCCGGTAAAGCCCAAATCTTCGTCTTGCATCGACACACCTACGACCTGATCGACCACCGCGTCGTTGTCCTCGCGAAGCACTACGGTGCCGGTCAACGATTCAAAGGTCCGCCCCTCCATCGCTGCTGCGATCTGTTCGCGGCTTGGCCAGTCGCCATCTGCCTCGGCAATGGCATCCTCCACCGCCTGCTGCATGAACAGCAGCGCATTGGCCATCTTCATCGTCGGAAAGACCGGATATTCACCATAGCGATCTTGATAGGCTTCGGTGAAGGCCACCGTCAGCTCGTTGGCTCGCGCGGTCGGTGTATTCCACCAGCCATCGCCCAGAACCCCAACGATCACTCCGTCAGGCAGGCCGAGCGATTCCAGCACGGTCTCCCCAAGCGCGAGTATCATCTGGCTCTGGTTGAACAGCCCGCGTGGCTGTGCTTGGCGAATGAAGTTTTCCAGATCAGCGCCCCAGAGATTGGAGAATATCGCATCCGGCCGCGCTGCGGAGAGGCGCGAAATCTCGGTTTGGAAGCTCGATGCGCCGAGGCTGGGATAGAGTTCTGCTACGATCTCCACATCGGGGTTGATCGCGCTCAGCGTCGCCTTGACGATCTCACCTGCGTCATGGCCAAAGGCGTAGTCGGGGTTGATGATCGCAATACGCTGCGCGTCAGGATTGACCTCCATCAGATAGGCCGCGAAAGCGGCAAATTCTGGAATGGTGTTGCCATTGGGACGGAAGGTATACTGCAGCTCCTCCTCCAGGAACAGCTGGTGAGTATCGCAGTTCCAGCTGATCGTAGGCATGCCAATCTGATCAGCCACAGGCGCAAGCGCCAGGCAATTGCTCGACGACAGTGCCGCGATCATCACTTGGGTGTCGAGGTCGCTGGCCAGACGGCGATACTCCGAGATCACACCCTCGGCGCCCTGCGCTTCATCCACATAGGTTGCCCGCACCGGCACCCCGCCGATGCCGCCACCTTCGTTGATCATGTCGATCATCAGCTCGGCACCCTGACGGCCCGGCATGCCATAGGCCGCAGCCGGTCCCGAGGTAAAGGTGAACACGCCGATATTGAATTCGGAGGGTGCCTCCTGCGCCGAAGCGGCCGTGCCCAAGGCGATAGCCGCGGCGAGGCCGATCTGCGCAATGCTACTGCGGAAAGGTGAACGCATCATCTCAATTCCCCTGTTGCTGGTCGTGAGTGTTTGTCTGCTTCTTGCATCACGGCAGCGCGCATGCCCTGCCGAAGATGATTTGCTGTGAAATTTCACCAAAACTTCCAAGGTGATTCTTGTCAAGCCTTGTTGTGCGAACAGTGCAAATTCTTGGGAAAAGCTCCGGCTTCGGAGCGCTTTGCGCCCGAATTACGGCCGTAATGTCACGACCCGCCACGGTTCGGGCTCCCGCGGCGGGTCGGATCGGCCATAGGCTCGGAACAGCCCAATTCAGCTGTCGTAGTAATGAACCTCGAGCAGCACGCAGCCGCGTTCGGATTTGAACGGGCCGTGATGCACCCCGGGCGGACGGCAGGCATAGGTATGCGGCGAAAAGGCTTCACCGCCACGGCCCCGCTCATCATTGCCGACCGTCAAATCGCCTTCCACCAGATAGACCTCCTCCCAGTAGTCGTGGACGAAGGGTTTCGTAGTGTAGACGCCGGGCTTGAAGCGCAGAAGCCGCGTGCGATTGCCGACCTTGGCATCCTCATCCAGCTTGCCGGCAAGGATCTTCTGCTCGATCCCGTCGGGATAGCCCGGCGGCGTGTGCCAGCCGTCCGTGCCCATGTCCACCGGGTAGAATTCCTTGTGCTCCTTGTCGATTGCCATTCCCGCCTCCTTTCACTCTGCGGCCACATTGATCGCGGCCAGCTCGTCCTCAAGGGTGTAGCTGTCCAGCATCCGATCGACCAAGCCAGTGGAGCGGTCCCAGTCGAAGGTGCGGAAGGAATGCCCCTTGGTGACGAAGCTCGCCCCAGCATAGAACATCTCATACTGTGTGTGGCGGGAGGCAAATTCCGAGCCGATCGCGTCCCAGGCCAGCTTGAAGAACTTCACCCGCCCCTCCGACGATGCCGCAGGCGACTGCTGCGTCTTGCCGATCAGCTCCCGCAACTCGGGGTTGGCGAAATCGGCCACCGAGGAGGGCAGCATGATGAGCCCGCCACCGGCCAGGTCACGCAATGTGGTGATGACCTGGGCATACATCTGCTGGGTAAGCACCTGCGCCGAATAGAGTGTGTGGCGGTCGGGAACGAAATACTCGCCCCACATCTCGCCCTTCACTTCCATCGCATGCACCAGCGCATCGACCATGGTGTTCTGCGCGGCCAACGTGCCCAACGTCTCGCGCACCTGCGGGAACTCGACGGTGCCGTTGGTCTCGGCGATGCGCCGGGCAATCCCGAGGAGGAAGCGCATCTTCACCATCAGCCGGACCTGCGCCTGGTGGTTCTGATGCACATGCGCCGGCGTGGACATGAACTGCTTCATGCACATCGCGGTGTCCTGGTTAACGAACACCCGCTCCCATGGCACCTTCACATCGTCAAAATACAACACCGCGTCGTTCTCGTCGAAGCGGCTGGCAAGGGGGTTGTCATAAACGCTGGTCGCCGCCGCCTCGTAGGACTTGCGCGACAAGATCTTCAGCCCCGGTGCGTTCATCGGCACGGCAAAGGAGACCGCGTAAGGCTCTTCCCCCGCACGGAGAGGTTGAATGCAGGTGACAAAGACCTCATTGGCCATGATCCCGCCGGTGGCAAGCATCTTGGCTCCCCGGATGGTCAGACCCTCGTTATCTTCGTCGACCACGCCAGCAGCAAGGAACCTGTCCTTCTGTTCATGCGCCCCCTTGGAGCGATCCGCCTGCGGATTGATGATGACATAGGTGAGATACAGTTCGTTATCGCGGGCGTATCGGTAGTAGTCTTCCAGCGCGGTCGCGCGCTTGGGGTCATATTCGTGAAACACGTCACGCCCCATGTACATGCCCGCGATGCAGGATGCGACATGATCGGGCGCTCGGCCGAGGAACCCGGCGTGAAGCTCAGTCCACGCCTCCATGCCCTTGCGACGCTCGACCATCTCCGCGTGATTACGGGGCAGCTGCCAGATGCGGTTGGCGCGTTCACCCCCGCTGTCCGGGATCTCAAACGTCATCAACTCGCGGTTTTCTTCGGCGGCCTGAAAATCGTAAAGGCGCCCGACCGATTCCACCGCCCGCCGGAAGGCCGGGTGTCGGGTCACATCTCCGGCCAGCGCGCCGTCGATATAGACTTGGCGCTCATCGCGAAGCGTGGCCGTATGCTGATCTCCTGTCTTGATCATCGTCTCTACTCCTGAGCTGCGAGCTTCGGTTCAGTAATGAATGTCGAGCGGCCATGACGGCACGCTCGGCCGTTCGGGGTCGATCCGCATGTAGCGGCCCTTGCAGAACAGCAGCGGCATGCGATCCGGGTCGGCCTGGTATCCGGCCACACGCGCCACGAAGAGCACATGATCACCACCGTCATAACGGGCATATGGCAGGCATTCGAAGCGCGCCGCCGCGCCCGGCAGCGCCGGGGCGCCATGCGGGCTGAGGTGATAGTCCACGCCTTCCCACTTGGGACCCCGAGGGCTGGCGAAACGATTCGACAGATCGGACTGACTCGCGGCCAGAACATTCACCATAAAGGCTTCGGCACGCTCCCATTCGGGCAGCGACAGCGCCTTGCGGTCGATGCTGAACAGCACAAGCGGCGGATCAACCGAAAGGGTGTTGAACGAACTCATCGTCATGCCATGGGGCACACCGTCCGGCGCGCAAGTGACGACACAGACTCCGGTCGGAAACTGCCCCAGCGCGCGGCGAAAGGCGCGCGGCTCGTCAACCGGGTTCATATGCACGGTCATCTGCCTTGCTCCTCGGTTTGTGACAGATAATCGGTCAGCATCAGCGCACGCTCCGAACTGTTGCGCAGCCCGTGCGCCAACCGGCAGACGATCGCGAAATCCATCCCTTCCAGCGGTTCGAAGAGAACGTCGTTGATCTCGCGCTGGACGGGGGCCAGACCGTCCAGGAGCGTCGCCGCCTTCGGGGTGATCGACAGCAGGACCCGGCGCGCATCCCGCGGGTTGGGACACTTGGTCACCAATCCCAGCTTGATCAGCTTGTTCGTCTCGGATGTCACGAACGGCCCCGACAGCGACAGATGGTCGGCGATCGCCTTCACCCCCACGCCAGCCGTACCCTGGAGCTGCCGGATGCTGATTAGAACGGTATACTGGCTGCCGGACAGACCCACCATCGCGCCCATGCGCCCCCGGATCTGCTCCAGCCGCGCGGCAAAGGCGAGCAGGTTGTGCAGCATCTCGCGAAAGCGCGCGTCGCTGCCGCCATGAAGCAGATCGGGCAGACTGACGGTCAGGGGGCGCTCTTCGTCTGGTTTTGGGGGCGACATAGGTGACTCTCCCTCATAGCTTTTATAGAAAGGTAACTTACGAAGGTATTTTGCGCAAACTCTTTCCGCCGACCTGAAGCGCCACTTCTGGATCACCTTATGTTTTCAGTATTTTAGGCGTGTCAGAACCATCGCCGCGCGGCCTCATCCCGCGCGGCGATGGTTCTCCATGACCCGCTCGACCGCCAGCGCCCACCGGAGAAGGCGCGAATCGTCGCCCCGCGCCGCCGCCAGCGTAAGTCCCACCGGCGCCGCGCCGGGTACATGAACCGGCAGCGAAACCGCACAGCCATCCACCATATTCAGCGTGGTCGAATTGCGCAGCATCAGCAGGTTGATGTTGGCGTAAAGCGCGTCATCGGCTTCCAGCGGGGCCAACAGAGGAGGTATCGTCGGTACCGTCGGAAAGGCCAGCAGATCGAATCCTGACGCTTCGGCTTCGAAATCCGTGATCAACCGCCGCCGCGCCGCCAGCAACGCGATGTAATCCGCCGCCGACTGGCTCGCACCGCGCGCAATGCGGCTGCTCACCCTGGGGTCGTACGCAGTTTCGTCGCGCGCCATCATCTCCTGATGCCAGGCATACGCCTCGGCCGCGGCGAACCCGCCTTTGGAATTGATCTCGGCAATGCGCCCGAATGGCTCCATAGGCGTCTCGACAACATAGGCCCCCGCATCCGACAGCGCCACCAGAGCCGCGTCGAAGTCACGCGCGACCGTTTCATCCATATCGACCAGCACCACCGTCTGAGGCACACCGATGCGCAACCCGGCCACATCCCCTGCCCCGCCTCCCGGTGGCGCCGGTGCCTCACCCGTTGCCATCAGCGCATGAAGCGTGGCGCAGCACGACACACCGGCGGCCAGCGGGCCGGCGGAGTCCAGCGTATGCGAAAGCGGCACGATCCCATCCGCCGGGATCGTGCCGACCGTGGGCTTGTAGCCGACAATACCGCAAAACGCCGCCGGAATACGGCAGGAACCACCGGTGTCGGTGCCAATGGCGGCATGGGCCATGCCATCGGCCACTGAGACCGCAGCACCCGAGGAGGAGCCGCCGGGAATGCGGCCGTTGTCTCTATCCCAAGGCGCCAGCGGCGTGCCATAATGCGGGTTGAGGCCGAGGCCCGAGAAGGCGAACTCGGTCATGTTCGTCCGGCCGATCAGGATGAAACCCGCCCTCCGGAGCCGGGCGATGGCCAATGCGTCGGCACCTGCCGGGGCGGCCGATTGCAGCACACGGGAACCGGCAGTCGTTATGTCGCCTTCCAGGTCGAATAGGTCCTTGACCGAAATGGGAATTCCCAGAAACCGAGACGGTAACATCCCTGACAGTCGCATTTGGTCGGCAAGTTCGGCTTGGGCGCGGGCCTGCCTGGCAAACAGCTTGAGAAACGCGCGCGAACCTTCGCCATCTGGGTTCTCGATCCGGCTCAAGCATTTCTCGACCAGCGCGCGGCTGGTCACTTCCTCGTTGGCCAGCGCTATGGCCAGTGTTTCCAGTCGCGCCGCCGTCTCTTCCTGTGCAGCTCGACTAACTGTATCCGTCACGGGCCTCGTCTCCTCTTCCTTCACACGCGACATCCGTTCGAACTGACCGAAGTGAATCGAGCCAGCCGGGCCTTGCGCACAAATGTGTCTTCGTCTGGCAAATTGATACGTCGTGATCAAACACAGATCAATTCTGAAATTTCACTTGCGTATCCTT
>SKNJ01000227.1 GCA_007120575.1 Thioalkalivibrio sp. | reverse complement strand
TTTCCCGGAAGACCCCAAATGCCCGTAACCGTACCGGGGCGGCGGCGCCTGCGGAGCATCGCCGAATGGCCTACATTCAGGGGGCGGGCCATGCGCTTCGCGGGCACGCAGGAGAATACAAACCAGGGCAAGGAGCGTTCTTTATGTCGATTCGGATTGCGGTAGTGGGGTTGGGCCGGGTAGGTGGCCGGTTCCTGGAGGTGTTGCTGGATACCGGGTTGCCCGGGATGTCGATTTGTGCCGTGGCGGAATCGGGCGAGACCGAGGGGCGCCGTCTGGCACAGGACAACGGGATCCCGGTGGAATCGATGGACGACATCATCGCGCGTGGCGATCAGGTGGACGTGATCTTCGATCTGACCGGACAGCCGCAGGTCCGCCAGATGCTGCGCGACGGGATGCAGAGCAGCGGCAACCGCCACACCGTGGTGGCCCCCGAGGTGATGGCACACCTGAGCTGGGCCATGCTGACCCGCGAGGCTCCGCCGGACGTCCACGGCAGTACCGGGTACTAGCAGTCTGCCGAACCAGGGCCAGCCACCCCTCAGTTTTTCGAAGCCAGGCACGGCATGCAACGCGATAGCCATGCTACGGCCAAGCGGGGTAACGCTGTATGGGGATCCCGGGGGTGGCAGTCCCGCAACCCGTTGAAGAATAATGGGTCCCGGCCGGTGAGTATCGGTGGGCAGGCCGGCCTCGGGTGTTCTTGCCTGTCCGGACCGTACGCGTGAGCGGCTCCCCTTCGACGCTTACTGGGTACCGGTGGCGCACTCGGTGGTGCTGACAGGGCAGGGCTCCAGAGGCTCGGGGAGATGCAGCCCGAAGCCCTGCACATAGTCGATACCGATCTCCCGCAGCGGTTGCAGCAGGCTTTCGTGCGAGACGCACTCGGCAACGGTGGCGATCCCCATGACGTGTCCGATGTGGTGGACGCTTTCGACCATGGCGTGGCTGACCGGGTCTTCCAGCATGTCGCGCACGAAGCTGCCGTCGATCTTCAGGTAGTCGACCTGCAGGGATTGCAGGTAGCCGAACGAGGCCATGCCGGTACCGAAGTCGTCCAGCGAGAAACAGCAGCCCATTTCGCGCAGGACGTAGACGAAACGGCTGGCCTGGCGAAGATTGCCGATGGCCGCGGTCTCCGTGATCTCGAAGCAGATCCGCTGCGGCGGGATGCCGCTGGTCTCGAACTGGTCGACGATGTAGTCCAGCATCTGCCGGTCGCACAGTGACTGGCCGGACAGGTTGATGGCGTACTGGCCAGTAACGTCGTCACCCTGCTGCGCAAGATGGCGCAGGACGCGGGCGATCACCCAGCGGTCGATCGCCGGCATCATCCCGTAGCGCTCCGCGGCCGGGATAAAGTGGTTGGGAGCGACAATACTGCCGTCCTCCTCGACCATGCGCAGCAGGACCTCGGTGTGCGTGGGCAGGGACCGGTCGAGTGGGACGATCGCCTGTCCATAGAGCCAGAAGTGGTCGGATTCCAGGGCGTGGCTGATGCGCTGGACATAGTTCATCTCGCCCTGATGATGCGAAACGGCCGCGTCACCGCGACGCGACGCGTGGATCCGGTTGCGGCCCTGTTCCTTGGCCAGGTAGCAGGCGGCATCGGCCTCGCTCATGAACTGCGCGGCATCCTTGCTGCTGCCCGCGATCGGGACCGCCCCGATGCTGACCCCGACTGCGAAGGCGTTGCCGTTCCACTCGAAACGGTGATCGCTCACCGCGGCGCGCAGGGACTCGGCAATCTGTTCGGCCCGTTCCAGTGGACAGCCCTCCAGCAGCACGCCGAACTCGTCGCCGCCCAGGCGGGCCAGGGTGTCATTCTCGCGTAACTGTGCCTGCAGGCGGGCGGTGAGCTGGCACAGCAGTTCGTCGCCCGCCCCGTGCCCGCAGGTGTCGTTGACCAGCTTGAACTGGTCGAGGTCGAGATACAGCATCGCGTGGTGCCGACCTTCCTGGCGGGTGGTGGTGACCAATTGTTCGAGTCGGCGCTCGAACTCGCCACGGTTCACCAGCGAGGTAAGACAGTCGTGGGTGGCGGCCCAGGACAGTTCGCGCGCCATTTCGCGGGCCTTCGATACGTCGCGGAACACCAGGGCGGCCCCGATGGTGGTCGCATCGCGATCGCGGATCGGGGCCGAGACCTCCTCGATGGCGGATTCGCGGCCGTCGCGCGAGACCAGGATCGCGTCCTGGTCCAGGCTGGATGCGGTGCCGTCGGGGACCGCGTCGACCAGTGGATGGGACAGGCTCTCGCCGGACCCCTCGCGCACGATACGGAAGACCTCGTGCAGCGCCCGGCCACGCGCGTCCTCCTGTGTCCAGCCGGTCAGGTGCTCGGCGACCGGGTTCAAGTAGTCGACATGGCCGGCGGTGTCGGTGGTGATCACGGCATCCCCGATCGCGTGCAGCGTCACCTGGGCGCGCTCCTTTTCGCGGAACAGCGCGCGCTCGATATTCGCGGTGTGGCGCATGACGCCGGTGGCGATTCCCGCGCCACCGAACAGCGCCGCGCCTCCGAGTGCCAGCATCAGCAATATCGCCTGGTGATACTGGCGTGCGGTCTCGTTGGCCGCGGCCACGCCCGCCTCCTGTTGCAGCTCCAGCATCCGGTCCAGGTGGGCGAGCACGTCGTTCTGCATCGGGATCGCCTGGTCCAGTAGCCAGTCGTGTGCGCCCTCGGGGTTGCCATCGAGGATCTTGGTCAGGACCCGTTCCTGCACCTCCACCGCGCGGGCCGTCAGATCACGCGATTCAGCCAGCAGCGTCTGCTCGCGTGCGCTCAGGGGCATGGACTCGAGCTGCTGGCGGTTCACCATGAAATCGGAGGCAAGCCCCCGGAACTCCATCGCCCCTGCGTCGATATCGAAGGGGTCGGTGCTGATGGCCAGGCGCAGCAGGGTGACCGAGCGCTCGCGCGCGGCATGCCGCATGTTGCCGAGCAGTTCGGTCTTCACATTGTGCTCGTGCACGATCAGTTCCAACCGATCATGCACCTGGGCCATGCGGTTCAGGCCCAGCGCGATCATGATGACCATCAGGCACAGCACGACCGTGAACCCCAGCGCGATCACCAGGGTGGAGCGGGTCAGGCGGTGGGGCCCCGCATTGTCCCCCGCGGGTCCCGTGTTGGGGTGTTCTGATCCAGCCACTGAGCCTCCGTGCGGT
>SKNJ01000217.1 GCA_007120575.1 Thioalkalivibrio sp. | reverse complement strand
GGGGCGGACGCTGGCGGATACCGACGTGGCGGTGGTCGGGGGTGGTCCGGTCGGCGCGCTGACGGCCTGCACCCTGGCGCGCGCCGGTTATCACGTGACCCTGTTCGAACGCGGTTTGCCACCGGCGCCCGATGCGCGCCGCGAGGATACCCGCGGGTATGCGCTGGCGGCCGGCACGGTGCAGATCCTCGATGACCTGGGCTATTGGGCGGGCCTGGCACCAGATGCGACCGCAATTCGCCGGATCGTGGTGAGCCGCCGCGGGGGGCTGGGGCGCGTGCACCTGGATGCGGCAGACCAGGGCCGTGCCGCGCTCGGCCAGGTAGTCCCCGCCGTGCGGCTGGATCCGTTGCTGGAACAGGCCTGCCGGGATGCAGGCGTGAACGCGCGCCATGAATCCGTATTGAAGGCGACCGGGATGGGTGCGGAGGGTCTGCGTCATCTGCACATGGAGGGCCCCGAGGGCGAACAGACCTGGTCGGCGCGGCTGCTGGTGGCGTCCGATGGCATCCAGTCCGCGACCCGTGCGGCGCTGGGTCTCCCGGTGAATCGCTTCCGGTATGCCGCCGATGCCCTGGTGTTCGATGTGCGGCCGTCCCGCGCGCATGCTGGCCAGGCCTTCGAACGCTTTACCGACGAGGGCCCGCTGGCGCTGCTGCCGCAGGCCGACGGACGCATGAACGTGGTCTGGGTGGCGCCGCCGGAAACCTGCGAACGCCGCCTGGAGGCGGACCCGGCCGAGCGCATTCGCGAGCTGCAGGGCCGGTTCGGCTGGTCCCTGGGGCGGTTGCGCGCGGCCGGGCCGGTGCTGCGTTTTCCGCTGGAGCGGGTGCATGCGCCGGATCCGGTCGCCGAGCGTGCGGTACTGTTGGGCAATGCGGCGCATGCGGTGCACCCGGTTGCGGGGCAGGGGCTGAACCTGGCACTGCGCGATGTCGCGGCGCTGCTCGGTATCTTGCGGTCGGGGGTCAGCGAGCGTGGCGAGCCGCGTTTCGCGGATGACCCCGGCGCCCGCGTGGCGCTGGAGGCCTATGCCGCGGCGCGGCGCCGTGATGTCGACACGGTGGTGGCGGCCACTGACTTCCTGGCGCGCGGGATGCTGCAGGCGGCCGGACTGCGCGGGCATGCCCTGGGGCTCGGGATGATGACGGTGGACCGCGTGCGCCCCGCGCGGGACGGTCTGGCCCGGGCCGCCATGGGCCTGGGCCCGTTACCGCGTCATACCCTCGCACGCTTGCCGCGCCCGGCGGGTGCCGCGGGGCCGGGGGCGTCGGCATGACGCGCGCGCCGGAGGTGCTGGATGTGCTGGTGGTGGGCGCCGGCGCGGTGGGCGGGGCGATTGCCCTGGGCGCCGCCCGCCAGGGGCTGAAAGTGGGTCTGCTGGAGCAGGACGAGGCACCACGCTTCGACGCCTCGATGCCCGTCACCCGGGTGGTCACGCTGAACCAGGCGTCGATGGGGTTTCTGGCCGAACTGGGGGTGCGCGAGGCCCTGGAGGTGCGGCGCGCGCATGCGTTCTCCGGGATGACGGTCTGGGACGCGCATGGCCCCGGTCATATCCGTTTCGAGGCCGACGAGCTGGGGGTCCCGGCGCTGGGCTGGACGGTCGAGAACGCGGCGCTGGAGGCAGTGCTGTGGGGCGCCATGGAAGCCGCCGGGGTGCAGCTGTGGCCCGCGACCCGCTGGCATACCCTGGATTCGCGCCCCGAACGGGTTGATCTGTACGGCGCGGGCGCGCGGGCGCTGGCCTCGGCCCGCCTGGTGGTGGCCGCGGATGGCGCGCATTCGCCCCTGCGGCGGCGTATGGGGATCGCGGTGGCGGAGCAGCCATACTTTGCCCGCGGGGTGGTGGCGACGGTTGCCACCGCGCAGCCGCATCGCGATACCGCCTGGCAGCGTTTCGTGGACGACCAGGTGATCGCCTTCCTGCCGCTGGCGGACGGGCGCTGCTCGATTGTCTGGTCGCAGCCCGATCACGTGGCGGAGGAGACCCTGGCACTGGGCGACGACGCCTTCCGACGGGCCCTGGAGCGGGTAAGCGACGGCTGCCTGGGGGCGATCACCGAGACCTCTCCGCGCTTTGCATTCCCGCTGATCGGGCGCCACGCCCGTGACTACCATGCCGGGCGCGTGGTGCTGGCCGGCGACGCGGCGCATACCATCCACCCGCTGGCCGGACAGGGCCTGAACCTGGGGCTGGCGGATGCCCGTGCGCTGGTCGACGGCCTGCATGGCCCGGCACGTCGGGACCCCGGGGCGGAGACCGTGCTGCGCGCCTATACCCGTGCGCGCCGCGCGGAGAACGGTTTCATGCTGCATGCGATGGACGGGTTCCGGCGCCTGTTCGGGGCGCGCCTGGCCGGGCTTCCGGAACTGCGCGGCCTGGGAGTGCGGCTGGTGGATGGTGCGGGTCCGGTCAAGCGGCGCCTGGCGCTGCGGGCGTTCGGGCTGGATCGCGGCGCGTAGCACGCTGGGTCGAGGGCCACGATGTTCATCCCTGGCACCGTCGTTGCGAGGAGCGAAGCGACGCGGCAACCTCCGGACGCTGGCAGAGTGTCGGATCCGGTGGTTCCGGATGGAGGTTGCCGCGTCGCCTGCGGCTCCTCGCAATGACGGTGCCTTCGAGATGCGGTCGGGGCGGGCGCCGGAAAGTCGCTGCCGCCGGTCCGGGCTTTCGCGCGCGAGATATTTTGGTGTACAATTAGTTCCGTCTGCGGGTGCCTGATGAGGCCCGCACACCGTTCTGGAAGAGTTCTGCGATCGCGAGTCGATCGGCAGACGCCGAAGGCGCAACATCCGCCCGGAATCGCTCAGGCTACCGGACCGGAACGGTGCAGAAGACACACTCTGGAGAGCGGCCGGCGACGGCCCACCGAAGGGGGCGGCCCTGCTGCGAGGCATCCTCGCTGGCACGGCGCAAACTCTCAGGTTTCAGGACAGAGGGGCGGCTGGCAGATTGACCCTGCTGGCCGCCCTTTTTTTGTGCCCCGCGCACGTGACGGGGCCGGCGACGGATCGGGTTGCGGTTCGTCTCACGAACACGGATGCAAGGCAGGAACGCATGAGTCTGAAGAAAACGCCACTGCACGCAGCGCACCAGCGCGCCGGGGCCAAGCTGGTTGATTTCGCCGGCTGGGAGATGCCGCTGCACTATGGCTCCCAGATGGAGGAGCACAAGATGGTGCGCGC